>NZ_JAZQPU010000175.1:0-5458 GCF_045628745.1 Pedobacter sp. | reverse complement strand
TTGTTTAACGGTATCTCCGTTTGAAAGTATTTCAGCACGGAAGGCTGTTTTGGCTTTTTTAGCCTGGTCTATTGCTTCATTTTCTGCATCTAAAGCTTCCCAGCGATACTTTATACGCATTTCCTGTAGCGCTTCAGTAGCAAGTTTCTGAACATGAAATCTGTCGGTCACCCGTACCGCTGACCGGAAGCAACGCTTTGCAATGAGCTCCATATTGCCTGCCATATCCAGGGTAATCTCGGTGACTTTCCTGCGTAGCCTTTCAGGAATTTTCTGAAGCACTTCTATAACTGTTTCCGCCTTTGTACCGGCAATAATGGCTACGATAGCGCCTTTTCTGCCCTTGGCAGCCTTATTGGTAAGTATGGTATAAAGTTCTCCCTGAGACAAGGAAGTTTCATCAATGGATAGCTGAGCCCCTAAGTTCTCAGGGTATAGCAGCCATTTTTTTGCATGAGATCTTTGATTCCAGTCCTTGAACCCACTTAATGACTGGCGGTAGTTACGCTGCAGGGTTTTTCCCTTTACCCCATAAAAACCACCAACAGTCTGGCTTGAGTTAGGGTTGGTATCGACTGATCTCTTTTAAAAAAGCTGCGAATCCCTCTGTTATTCGCGTTCCTTCTGCAACAATATTCCAATCCCGGTAAGCAACCTTATTAGTAGTGGTATTCAGCCAGCGCCTGCGTTTGATGTGAAGAAAAACCTTGTGCCCGCGAATCGGAAAATCCTGAACGGTAATAGTAGGAAAAAAACCTTTTGAAAGCAGCTTCTCACCATCAGGCACATCCGGCGTTGTATTGACTTCCTGAAGGTCTAAATGAAATACATCTTCTTCCTTCCGAACTTCTTTAAGTTCAAAAAAATCAAGAATGAAATCTGGGAGCAATAAGCTTATTAAAGAATGGTAACCGTCCTGCATGAAGTAAGAAATCTAAAACAGCAAAGCTAAAAATATAAGACTTGCTCCACAAGTTTTTGACTTGATCCGAATTCTTGGGGGGAAGTAAATAATTTCTTTCTTTTGCAGTATAGAAATTAAGATTACTAGCTGCTACTATTTTGAACCAGGCCACCGACACATTAATAAGTTTTTTATTGCCAGAAGGCATTCTGGATTATTTTGAGTTAACCAAGGCTGGTAAAGATTCCATTGGATTTAACATCTACCTTGAAGAGAAGAATATCGCCCCTGGTGGCTACCAGAAGCATGAACTGGAATCCAAAGGATTCTTTCCAGAGACTCGTATTCAAGACTTTCCTATTCGTGGCCATAAAGTGGCATTATGTGTAAAACGGCGAAGATGGACCGTAATTAAAGATGGAACAATCATTAGCAGAGACTGGGATTTAGTGATAAAAGGGACACGAATGACAACGGAATTCGGTCTTTTTTTAAAAGGGATATTTGGATAATCACCCCATTAGTTGCTATCATTTAGGGCAATACTTCCAGGTTGAGGGGAAACAGCTTCAGGAGTTCTACAAAGAACATATCAGTGAGTATGATAGCTGGGACCAGAAATTACACGCGGATGAATGGATGTTGTTCTCAGAAAATGTAAGCACCAGGCTAAGTATTGATGAAACAGCTTTATCTAATGGTGAATTCTATACTAATTGTAACCAACATAGAAGCCAAAGGCAGAAAAGGCGCTATTGTAGCCATGGTAAAAGGTACTGTAGCTGAAGATATTATCGCTGTCCTGAAGAGAGTACCCGAACGATCCAGAAAAAGAGTGCAGGAGGTAACCATGGATATGGCGCTAACATGCAATTGGCTATTAAACGATGTTTTGTGAATGCACACGGGTAATTGATCGCTTCCATGTTCAGAAACTTGCCTTTCCAATGGGGATACCTTGAAACAATTGCTTGCAAGAAGCAAATACCTGTTGTTCAAACATCACATTAAATGGACAGAAGTGCAGAACAGACCTGCTGAACTGCTCTTTGAAAGGTATCCCGATGTTACTTCGTGATAATTTCGATGTCACCACCATTTAGGAATACATCATGTGACACAAAATAACCATCAATTTTCTTTCCGTTTACTTTAATGGAAGTAATTGCACGGCCTTTACCAGGTTTAATAATGGTAACCATTTTACCATTGTTGGCCCGCCATTTTACTTCATCAAAAAGTGGAGCAGTAACAATATATTCCGCATCCGTTGCTGAAAAAGGGTATAATCCAAGTGCACTGAAAACATACCAAGACGACATCTCCCCTGCATCATCCATTCCACTAAGTGCTAAACCATCGTCACCAATGCCATATAAATTATTCATAATGGTATCCAGTATTTTCTGCGACTTTTCCGGCTTGCCTATGAAGTGATAAGAAAAAGGGGCTTCATGATCTGGCTGGTTGCCATGGCAATACTGCCCAATCATAGTCTCCACATTCCTGGCAATATGCTTCGGGTTCCATGGCACCGTGAACAGCGAATCTAACTTGGCTTCAAAACCTTTTTCTCCGCCATATAAGGCAATTAAGCCTTTCATATCATGCGGTGCAAAGAATGACATCTGCCATGCATTGGCTTCCCTGTACATATATTCGTAATAAGGGTACTGAGGATCGAAATTTTTAATCCAGTCGCCATTTTTTAACCTGCCCCTCATAAATCTGGTACCTGGATCAAACATATTTTTATAATTATTTGATCTTGTCATGAGGATGTTGTAATTGGCTGTGTCGCCTAATTTTTTCGCCATTTGGGCAAGGGAATAATCGTCATAGGCATACTCCAGTGTCTTGGACACGCCTGCTGTTCCCTTTGTTTCTACATGTGGATTAGCAATATCCAGTTCAGAGATATAGCCTTTTTCAATGTATTCAGCAATGTGCGGACGGGCGCCATTTGGTAAATTGGCATTTCTTAGCAGGAGCTGGTAGGTTGCTTTGACATCGAAATCATCAATGCCCCTTAGGTAGGCACCTGTGATAGAAGATGCGCCGTGATCTCCATGAAAAAAGGTGGGTATAAAGCCTGTTTTCTCCCCAACATCTTTCATCGATTTAATTACATTCAGGGTTACATCAGGCGAAATCATGCCTAAAAGCACATCTTTGTTCCGGTAGGTATCCCACAAGGATGGCTCCGTATAATAATCGAAATCTGCTTTGGCCAGGTTATTCTTTGCATCTGTGAATTGACCGTTCACATCACTTCGCAAGGCTGGCCATAAAAACGATCTGTATAAACTAGAATACAACATCTGCTTCTGTTTCTCTGTTCCGCCTTTAACCTGAATGGTTGACAATAAAGTCTCCCACTTCTGCGTACCTTCAGCAACCACCTCGGAGAAAGACTTGTCTCCTATTTCGGCTTGAAGGTTTTGTTTAGCATTGGCAATGCTAACAAACGACAAGCCTATTTTTAGTTCTACGGGCTTTTTATTACCGTCGGCGAGGTAAACCATGGCATACCCATTTGGTTTACCCTGTTCTGGTATGTCTAAACTTTTAATGTCAGTGTTCAGTTGGGCATAAAAATATATCTTTTCGCCAGTCTGCTGAAAGCCTTGTAACACCGAAGTACCAACTTTTTCGATACTCCAATTGGAGACTTTATTATTGGCTTTGGCCAGGTCAAATAGAATTTGTCTTCCTCTGTTATTTTTGTATTCATACTTGTGGTAACCCGCTCTTAGGGAGGACGTCAGACTCACATTTACATTATAATCGTCGAGATAGACCTGATAAAAGCCTGGAGTTGCGCTTTCCCTTTGATGAGAAAATGATGAACCAAACTTACTGTCTTTGTTTAAGGCAGAGAGGTTTTTCCCTGGATTGGAAACCGGCAGTATTGGAATGTTGCAAAGGTTCCAGTGTCCTTTATTTGTATGTGTAAATCCATAAATAACGGTGTCTTCATATTCATAGCCGGCTCCGGAACCATATTCTGTCATCGGGCTAAGCTGAACCATCGCATTAGGCATAGAACTCCCCGGAAATGTTAACCCAGCCCATGATCTCCATCCATCTGGCAACTCATAACCCAGTATTCTAGGATCGGTAAGGGGCGCAGTACCAATAAATGTGTTAACATACTTTGTATAAGCTGTAGACTGACTATATCCTGAAGTTGATCCTAGTAAAACGATGGCTGCTGCTCGAATAAGTTTTGTTAGTTGTTTTCTCATATCCTATAAAAAGTTGATCTGGCAATTAGCACATTATTGACGGAGGTTAACAATTATATTGGGGAGTACGGTGTTCCATCTCTGGTTTTTTCCTCAGCTTCTCTATCAGGAAAAAAATTATAAAAGACACTAACGATGGAACCACCCAGGCCAAATCATAACTGGCAAGTGGAATCTTTTTAATAACCTGGTTTAAAACAGGTACATCAAAACCAAAACTATTCAACAGCCCTGCAAATGACACTAAAGATGTAGCTAATAAGGCGCCCATATAGGGTTTTGGGGATTTAATTACCCGCCCAAATATAACGACATATAGAACCAGTGTGATCACTATAGGGTAAACAAAGGATAAAAATGGGTAAGCATAGGTGATAATATTATCTACCCCTGTAATGGATAAAACACAAGATATTACACAACAAGCAATCACAATGGTTTTATAACCTATTTTATGATTCACTAATTCGCTAAAGAATGATCCTACTGCGCTTGTTAGCGCAACAGCGGTGGTTAAGCAGGCCAGTGCGATACATATGGCCATGGCATAAGTTCCGTTAACGCCAAGATGGCTAACGGAAATATTTAAAAGTAAGGGCGCTCTTTTTGTGTTTATAGACCATTCATAGCTGGAAGTAGCGCCCAGATATACCAGACCTCCGTAGATAAAAAACAAAAATAAAGCGGCAAGCAAACCTGCAGCAATAACAATTTCCTTTTTCTGCCTTGTGGTATGATAACCCTTCGATTTTGCAGCCGTCACAATTATTCCTGCGAAAATTACGGATGCTAAAACGTCTAAGGTCTGGTACCCTTCCTGAAATCCGATTAAAAAGGCGTCTATATTCGTATATCGGTTAACAAAATGTTCATCAGTTGAATTGATCAGCCCCATTACGATTAAGCATGCAAGGATAAGAATCAATAATGGTGTTAAATAATTGCCAATGAGGTCTACAACTTTAGAAGAAGACAGCGAAAAAAAACCTGTAACAATAAAAAAAATAATAGAGGCTATGATTGGGTTAAAGGATGGGAAATGAGGTAGGATTCCGATCTCAAAGGTGGTTGCAGCAGTGCGGGGAATAGCGATAAGCGGTCCTATGCCTAACATAATGATAATGCCTAATACAATACCGACATTTTTATTCACACGCTTACCCAGGTCAGTAAAGTTATCACCAGAAAGGACTACAGAAATGATGCCCAGAAATGGAAGAATAACAGTTGTAATCATGAAGCCAATGGTGGTCCACACCCAGGAGTCTGAGACCTGTAACCCAATAAATGGTGGAAGTAGTAAGTT
>NZ_JAZQPU010000174.1:0-16787 GCF_045628745.1 Pedobacter sp. | reverse complement strand
TTCATTTCAAAATGTTCGAGAATAAAGTCGGGAAGAAATAAACTAAGTAAGGGAAGGTAGCTCTCTTGCATCGTGTGTAAAATGATAAGTCACAAAGCTAGAAATTTAACCCCTGCTCCACAAGTTTATGACTTGATCCGTAACTTTGTTGTTTGAGAAAATAAAACACCAAATTAAATTTCACGTTTACACCATGGCAATCAGCTTGAAAATATAACTGTATATCGCTTTGGCTCGGGCGCTCATTCCGTACTTGTTGAAGTTAAAGTCAGTCGCTCTGATTTTTATGCGATAAAAAGAAGCCATTCAGAATAAATCCTGAGCAGGGTATGGGTACTGAGCGATATTATTGCTGCCCGGCCGGTTTAATAAAAAAAGGAACTACCAGAAGGGTGGGGGCTAATCTATGTTGATTTAAGAGGAAAAGCTAGGCTTGTACATAAGCCACTGGTTAAGTACAGCTTTGAAGCCCATGGCATAACACGTTAAGTAAACCGCGTTTACCTGCATAAAAAGAACATTGGGAACGTGGCCTGATGTCTTCCGCCCTCCTTAGGCTCCATATCAAGGGCCACATTGACAGTATTTAGGATAAGCAGTATGTTTATAATCATAAAGATTAATTATTGAGAATTAATTAATACTTTAGGTGTTAATCTAAATAACGCCTCAATGAATAAGAAAAAGCAATCAATGCCCGTAATATTCGGTTTTCTTGCTGCAATATCCTTCTTCAGCTTATTAATTGCAGTCTACCCTGCAATTATTCCACAATTAGATCTCTCATCCACTGAAACTTCTAACATTGGAAGTACAATCGGTGGTGTTGTTGGTCCGATCGTAGGCATATTCTCTGCGTATTTACTGTTCGAAGCTCTGACAGCTCAACGTGAAGCGAATGATTTTTTGCAGGTTGCCAACAATGACCAAAGAATGAAGGCAGATTTGGACATCGTTTTCGTACTTCTAAACCAGTTGGAAAAGGAATACGATTCATTTGATTCAAAACAAACAAAAGGGGCTGAAAAAATAATTTTAACAGGCTATGATGCGATTTCATCATTTTGCTACACATTCAAAGAGCATTCTACGGAAGAAGGTATGTACAAGGTGTTCAAGGACTCAGTAAATGGGATGAGAATGATGTATTTACTTCGTTCATTCACGTTGATCAGGGATCAAATTGAAAGCTCGTCGCTAAATGGTATCTCTAAGGCGTTGGTTGAAAAGAAACTTGATTATTATTATAGGGCAAAGTTTAAATATCCAATATTGTTTTTAACTCGCGGCTTCCATGAAGTAGAAGACACATTTATCGAGGAAATTCGCACATTTCAGGCCCTTAATGACGTGATTGAGTAGTGTTGACAGGATAAGCATTATTAATTGACTCTTTTTTATTTTCCCAAAATGAAAAAACAAAAACCTTCTCAACCGGACAAATTATACATGTTTACTATGCTGAAGTTTGAAGTAAAAGAAGTGAACCCTTCTGGCCTTTGCATTTGGTGCGGACTTGCAAATCCAAAGAATATCGCGCATATACTATCTAAAAAGATTATTAAAACAAATAAAGTCGATAACCATCTTAAAAAGAGTGTATGCTCTTCATGTAATTCTTTTTTTGGAAATGAGGTTGAAGATTGGTTTTATAAGTATTCTCCTATTGTGACTTGGGCACAACAGCTAAATCAAAATACAGGCCCTCAGTTAAAAAGTTTAAAGAACGTTCCAAACTTCCTTTGGTACGATAAAATTGGTGAATGGATAGTTGTCAATCACGACATGGTTGTAGATTTGTTAGGTACTCAACTAATTCTACCCACAGATGGAAAGCTAATGTTTTGTCACCATGATAAAACTAACAATATGACTTCAGAGGATATTGAGTCTGTTTACAGAATCTTCTACCGGGCCGCAACCACTAAAAGTTATACAACTTACATTACTGACAGGTTACCCAGAAAATTCAATCCCAGATTTTTTCTTCACAAAGGCAATGTAATTTTTATAGGTAGGAATCATCAAGAACAAGAAAAACTTTGTCAAAAAATAATCAATGAAGGTAATGGTTTTGTAAGAAAATCTAGAAATATAGGTGGATCGCCTAAAAACTTCCAACTCACAGCTGTGCACATCAATTACCGATGGTCAGTTAAAAGGTATCATAAATTATGTGCAAAAATAGGATTCGAGTTTTTGAGTATTATAGAAACTCCAGATTTTTGTTTCGATTCAGTATTTGATTCATTTAAAAAAGACATTTTTAATGATAAGAAATACGATGATCAAATCATATCCTATGACAATCAACATGGATATCGTATAAGAAGATTTACTCTTGCTGGTTGGATTCAGTATGTGGAATTGGATGTTAATCAAAAAGGATTTCCTGTGATATCTACTGATAGTATAAATCGACACAAAATATTTATTTATGAAGTCAATGGTTACATACTAATGGTCATCCAGCTATTCAACATGGAACCATGTCAGTTGGTGATTGCTAAAAATAAGAAGTTACCGCAACTCTATTACATAGAGTATGATTTTGCGACAGATAAACTGGAGTATTTTTACTCAAATAAATACCTGCCAATTCTACCTCCAGAGGATTTTAGCAATGTAGTAGAAATGGTTAAAAATAGCGATGAACCTGTTAGAACAGGATTCTTTCGTGACTTTGTCGATCAGTGTATCTTTGTGTCGGATAAAGAATAAGCTGATGTTGTAAGAACTTTTCAAAGTTCTAAGCATTACATTTTGATAATGTCAGGTAATGTTTTTTCTCTGGGAAAGCCGGATGTGTAAATGACAGAAGTAAAGCAGATGATGATTGATGTGAGGGTGTTGAAAGTACTTGCTGTTACGCATCCTGACCTTATCCAAGACTAACCAAAAATACCAGCCCGATATAAGTAAGTTCTAAAATTTTAATAGACCTACTATAAAACCGCACATTGCGGTTTTTCTGTTTCTGGTAGAGCATGAATGTACCATGCCTTTACGGTGATATTATTCGGAGTGAATATGTTATTTTAGGTCGATCAAACAGCGATTCCCATCACTATAAGTTTTTGTTGGAACATCAACGAATAACTTTGTAACCCTCCCTTTTTTCGATAAGGCCAAAGTTTTTTAATTTTTGTGTTTCTTCAAGCAATGGTTTGCGGCCATCCTATCGGAATACATGAAAAAATTCCTAGAAGCACAAGCAGATCAAAACGCAGCTCAAAATAAAAAGTGAAAACATAATTGTCCCTAGCGTCAGGACGATATAATGTAAAGTATTTTTCTTCATTTCATTAATTATGTTTTTCGTTTTCTACCAATTTGGCATTTCTTAAGAAGTCGAAGTGGTCTTTATGCGCAATTAAGCTTAATAAGTAAACAATAAAAGCAAATACAACTCCTGCTGTAAATGTCTCTTTATCAATAGCTCGTCCATAGAAGTAAGCTGTAAACCCATCGGCCATTGAAAACAAAACTGTCATTATGTATCGGAAAAGTCGCCATTCAGAGAAAGCGTAAATAAAACCAAACATACTTGCACCGAAAGTAATTATTGAGTAAACTCAATGGAATTCGAATGTCTGCAGTAACAGTAAACTCAAAAGTCCAGCCGTTAAAAAGTCTCAAAATAGAGAATTTCATTATGTCGTTTAATTATTATGTAGCGTTTTGCCATCCATTATTCTTGTTACTGTTAGATTCATCTCTATCCATCTAGAAATAGTTTGTTTTTGACTAAATATCGCATATATGCGTCTATTCAAAATAAAAGTATCCTGCAATTGGATACGTGATAAAAATAATAATTACGAAGCTATTAAGTCCTTCAAGTTTTTCAGCGTTCTTTTATATAAGAAATTCGATATTAAGCAGCGCAGTTGTAAATACTGTGTAAACCATGAAGTATCAATGGCAATATATAGTATAGTATAATTTACTAAATTAGATTTTTAACAAAATCCCCCCTTGCTATATAACTTGCTTTATAAAAATCATCCCATCAAAATAATTGATAACAATATGGTAACTCCTTTCGAATTTGAACAAGTCTATGATGCTCCAATAGAAAAGGTGTGGCAGGCACTTACTGATGAAAATAAAATGAGAGCCTGGTATTTTCCTCAGTTAATTAAATTCAAGCCAGTTGTTGGTTTTGAGTTTGTGTTTTCTAACGATGGATCGACTTATCAAAAAGAATGGCGCGTTACCAAAATTGAAGAAGGTCACTTGTTAGCACATAGTTGGATTTATAAAGGCTACCCGGGGAGTTCAGAAGTTACTTTTGGCTTATTTGAAGAAGGTGAGAAAACCAAGTTAAAACTCACACATACCGGACTTTCAAGTTTTCCTGCTGACCCACATTTTGCTAGAAAAAGATTTGAAGACGGATGGAAACAGATCCTTGGCAGTAACCTTAAAGACCATCTCAAGTAATTTAAACCTCCATACATGCTTTTTTGAAGATCATATGTCATCACATAGGCTGTGAACTATGATCTTGAATAAAGATTTAAACAAGTGTATTCTCCAAACGTTATACATAGCTCTCATGTCAAGATCACCCTCATTTTTGTTATGAAAACCCTCGAATAGGTTAAGCCTGTTTTTGATATTCAGCCCACCTTTGAAATAACAAAAACATAAGTAATTTAGTTATGAAAAAGGTATTAATAACAGGTGCCAATAAAGGCATAGGATTTGAAACGGCTCGCCAATTATTGAAAAATGGATATTACGTTTTTATCGGCAGCCGTAACCGTGAAAATGGAGAAGCTGCGGTTGAGCAGTTAAAGTCCGAAGGCCTGGTCAATGCAGAAGCTGTACATTTGGATGTTACAGATCCAGATTCGGTACAGGCAGCTCGCACAACAATAGGTAATAAAACGGAAACACTTGACATATTGATCAACAATGCCGGTATTAATGGCGGTTTTCCGCAAGCTGCCTTAGCGTCCAGTATTGAACAATATAAAAAAGTCTTTGATACTAATTTATACGGTGTAGTTAGAGTTACACAGGCATTTATAGATCTGCTTCGTCAATCAATAGAGCCCAGGATTGTAAATGTATCCTCAAGTGGAAGTTCGCTGACCTTACACAGTGACCCTTCATGGAAATACTATAGCCATAAGGCTGCGCTTTATCCTTCATCAAAAGCGGCATTAAACATGTATACCATAAATCTCGCTTACGAACTTAGAGATACACCATTTAAAGTGAATGCTGTTTGCCCTGGATTTATTGCGACGGATTTTAACAGTCACCGTGGAACTGGTACTGTGCAGGAGGGGGGTGCGCGTATTGCTAAATATGCGATGATTAATAACGACGGTCCGACTGGTCATTTTATTGCCGAAGAGTACAATCCTGTAACAGGAGAAACACCATGGTAGCATTCAGCACAACTTATTGTAAATTTGTATCATGAAAAAGGAAGAGATGTTGCCTTATAAGTTTGAATCATTAACGGACTTTCACCAGATGTTTGGACTTCCAAAGCCCGTTCATCCTTTAGTGAGTCTAATTGATATCAATGATATGAAGTACAATCCAGCTGATTTACCCAGTTCAATTGTACTCAACTTTTTCAAAATATCCTTTAAAACAAGCCTCTGTGGGAGAGCTAAATATGGACAACATTATTATGATTTTGGCGAAGGTGGTTTAGTTTTTACCTCGCCGAACCAGGTTTTTGAAAGCCCTAATGGTAGTAGTCATTCCGGCTATATATTGCTCGTCCATTCAGATTTTCTCTTTTCTTACCCTTTAACGAAAACAATCCGGCAATATGGTTTTTTCTCTTATGCTGCCAATGAAGCGCTCCATTTGTCAGATAAGGAAAGGGAGGTGATTATCGCTTTATTGAAGGTGATCGATGATGAATTGAAAAGTAGGATAGACGATTTTAGTCAGGATGTCATCGTATCGCAGATAGATTTATTACTCACCTATAGCAACCGCTTTTACAAACGTCAGTTTATTACGCGCAAGGCTGTTAACAACGACTTGCTACAAAAGGTAGAAGATATTCTGAACAGTTATTTTGATAAGGAGACTTCACTTAAATATGGTATTCCCACGGTTCAATACCTGGCCGATCAAACGAATTTATCACCAAGTTATTTAAGCGATATGCTGCGTTCCTTAACCGGTCAGAATGCACAACATTTGATACACCATAAGCTTGTTGAAAAAGCTAAAGAAATATTATCAACATCAAATTTGTCTGTTTCTCAGATAGCTTATCAATTAGGGTTTGAGTATCCGCAATCTTTCAGTCGCTTGTTTAAAATAAAAACAAAGACTACACCATTGGCATTCAGGCAATCGTTTAATTAAGAAAATAGGTGGGTCAATTCCTTTATAAGGTTTAAATTTTTATCATGGTAAGGGATTTACTTCATGTAAATTCCATACATCCAGCATCGTATATTCCCAGTTAAAAGAAAGAGGTTGTATCATAAATTATACTTAGAATTCGCTGAAAGAATGTAATCTCGAACGTTCTCTTTCGAGAATCAAAAGCAATTAAAAACGGCAATTTTCGAGTTGAAAACTGCCGTTTTTTAATTAAGTGAAGACTGCTTTAAAAGTTATTTGGCAACTTAATACCAAAAACTATTTATGATACAGGCTCTTTTTTTTTTATTAACTGCCTGGTATAACAACCTAATTTTAATCCAGCTTATTCGTTTTGCTTCTCAGCAATTGATCTGCCAATACCAATGCAGCCATTGCTTCCACAATAACTACAGCTCGTGGTACCACACATGGATCATGTCTGCCTTTACCTTTAATTTCTGCGGCTTCACCAGCTGCATTAACCGTTTGCTGGTTATGCATTATGGTAGCTACAGGTTTAAAAGCAACAGTAAAGTTAATTTCCATTCCGTTAGAAATGCCACCTTGAATACCTCCTGAGTAATTTGTTAAGGTTTTTGGTGCAGCTGCTGTAGGCAAAAAGATGTCGTTATGTTCAGATCCTTTCATTTCACTACCCGTAAAGCCAGAGCCATATTCAAAACCATGCACAGCATTAATGCTCAGCATCGCTTTGCCTAAATCTGCATGGAGTTTATCAAAAACAGGCTCGCCTAAACCAGCAGGGCAATTCTGAATCATACAGCTGATCTTCCCACCAATGGTGTCACCATCTTTCCTGATTTCATCAATGCACTCAATCATCTGTTTTGCTGTGGCAGGATCTGCACACCTTACGATGTTGTCTTCTCTTAAGGCCAAAAGTTCGCCTATGCTCAGGTCTTCAAGATTTGGCGCATTAATTTTTCCCACTGCCGAAACATGGGCAAATATTTCTATGCCATGTGCTTTCAGCAATAGTTTAGCTATTGCACCTGCGGCAACCCTGGCAGCTGTTTCACGTGCAGATGATCGGCCACCACCACGGTGATCCCTGATGCCATATTTGGCATCATAAGTATAATCAGCATGCGATGGGCGGTAAACATCTTTATTGTGCTCATAATCTTTTGAACGGTGGTCCTCGTTCGGGATCAATAAGGAAATTGGCGTACCGGTGCTTTTTCCTTCAAAGATTCCCGAAAGCACTTGTACAGTATCGCTTTCTTTTCTTTGTGTGGTAATGCGCGACTGACCAGGTTTTCTTTTCGCTAATTCTGATTGAATATATTCAAGGTCTATCGGTAATTGCGATGGACAACCATCGATGATCACCCCAATGGCAGGACCATGGGATTCTCCGAAAGTGGTAATTTTAAACAATTGCCCAAATGTATTTCCAGCCATATTTTTATGTTAAAGTATAGGTATTATACAAGTTAAATTTCTTTTACTACAAAACCTGCCTTTTGTAAATCATTCCAGAAGTCTGGATATGATTTTTCTACAACGTGCAGGTCTTCAATTTCAACCTCCGGAATCAACAGACTGAGGGGCGCAAAGGCCATCGCCATTCTGTGGTCATCATAAGTGTTGATCAATACCTTGTCGGGGAAATTAAGGTTGTCACAGTTCAAAGTGTAAACTTCCTGCGCTTCACTTAACGTTACACCTATTTTAGCCAATTCATTTTGCAGCGCTAAAACACGGTTGGTTTCTTTAATTTTCAAAGTCTCCAAACCTGTAAAAGCGAGGTTTAAACCTTTCGCTGCAGCAGCTACAATAATAGTTTGTGCTAAATCAGGACAATCTTTTAAATTTAAAACCTCCTGTTGTATATTGTTTGCAGCGCTAGGATTTAATTGTATGCCATTTATAGTGCGGTCAGTTTGAACGCCCAATTGTTGCATAATTTCTTGAATCCTGCTGTCGCCCTGTAAGCTTTTTTCTTTAAGGTTAGTCAGGCTAATGCTCGCTTTTTCAGCTAAACAAACAATGCTGTACCAGTAAGAGGCAGCGCTCCAGTCTGGTTCTACAATAAGTTTGCTTTCAACAGCCGCTTGTGGTGCAATAGAGATGATGTTCTCCAGCCATTTGTATTTAATGCCTGTTTCTTCCAGCATCGTTAAAGTCATCTCAACATAGGGTCTTGAGGTAAGGGGGCCCTCAATTTCCAGGGATAAACCGTAGGGTAGACTTGGTGCAATGATGAGTAAGGCAGAAAGATACTGACTGCTTACATTGCCCTTTATTTTAACTTGTTTACTCGCCTGTGTTAATCCACCTTTAATCATCAGCGGGGGGTAACCATCAGCAGCCTGGTAATCAATCTCAGCTCCAATACTTTTTAAAGCATCCACCAATAACTTAATAGGACGCTCTTTCATCCTTTTAGAACCTGTTAGTAAAAACAAACCCTTTATTGTGCTCAGGTAGGCAGTTAAAAAACGCATAGCCGTGCCTGCATGACCAACATCGATTTGCTGAACATTATCAGCTCTGTTTGCTAACTGTTTTAAGATTTTATTTAAGACAACCGTATCATCAGCATCTGATAAATTCTCAACTTTAACTAGTCCATTGCTCAGTGCGGCAATAATTAATGCCCTGTTACTTTCACTTTTTGACCCGGTAAGGTTGATTTCAGCATTGATCTCATTTTGCTTGGGGAAAGATACAATTGCGTTTGTTTTCATTTAGTATTTTGGGGTTTTAACGGTAAGAAAGCCATTATATCAAATATGCATTGCTTCTTAGCGCATTTGCTCATCATGAATTCGTTCGTGTGTATTATTTTATTAGGGATGAAAATCATGTGGTTCAATGATTTTCATCCCTGTTAAATTTGAAGCTCGATTAATGAGCCGCAGCGGATGCAGCATCTTCAGTCTGGTCTGCAAGATTCATGATCTCAGTTTGTTTTCTGATTGATTCTGTATGGATCAATTCTAAGAACTTCTCTGTAAAAGCTGGCTCCAATTTCATGGCTTTAGCAAATGCAGATCTTTTGTTGATGATCTCTTCCCAACGGTTAACCTGTAAAATAGTAACGTTGTTATCTCTTTTATATTCACCGATTTTCTCAATGATAGCCATACGCTCACCCAATTTCTGGATCATCAAGTCATCGATCTTGTCAATTTGTTTCCTCAACTCCGCTAATTTATCTACAAAGTCTTCATTTTTAGACTCTGGTTTACGCAAGCTAAATCTGTCTACTAATTCAGATAAAGCAGCTGGCGTAACTTGTTGTTTAGCATCAGTCCAGGCTACTGAAGGATCGATATGCGATTCGATCATCAATCCCTGCATGTCTAAGTCTAATGCTTTTTGAGAAATGTATGGTATCAATTCACGGTTACCACAAATGTGACTTGGGTCATTAATGATAGGTAATTCAGGACAAAGAGTTTTCAATTGTATAGCAAGTTCCCACATTGGTTCATTTCTGAATGAGCTTTTCTCGTATGAGGAGAAACCTCTGTGGATAGCACCTAATTTTGTGATACCTGCATTGTTAATTCTTTCTAAGGCACCAACCCATAGTGATAAATCTGGGTTAACAGGATTTTTAACCAATACCGGGATGTCAACACCTCTTAAAGCATCAGCAATTTCCTGTACTGTAAAAGGGTTCGCGGTGGATCTTGCACCTATCCAAAGGATATCTACACCTGCTGCTAAAGCTTCTTCCACATGTTTTGCTGTTGCTACTTCAACTGCTGTAGGTAAGCCTGTTTCTTGTTTTGCTTTATTAAGCCATTCTAATCCAATACTTCCAATGCCTTCAAATTCTCCTGGGCGAGTGCGTGGCTTCCAGATTCCTGCTCTTAAAACAGATACTTTTCCTGTTGCCGCAAGTAAGTGTGCAGTGGCTAATAATTGCTCTTCAGTTTCTGCACTACAAGGACCAGAGATGATTAAAGGTTCGTTCTTTAGGTTTATCCAGCTGCTCAATGGCTGAATGTTTAAATTTAATTTCATTGTGTAGGGGGGGATTTATGGTTAATATTTTATTTTTATACTTTGTCGTTTTTAACGTACTCGCCCATGATATTGAAGTTGACGGTGTACTTTAAAGTCTTGCGAACCACGGTGTCGTAACTTTCGAGGTTCTTCCATTCTAGGTCTACGTAGAAATAATATTCATTTCTCTTTCCAAGAACTGGCATAGATTGTATTTTGGTAAGGTTAACGTTGTTTTCTGCAAAGATGTTCAACACTTTAGCTAGGGCACCAACGTGATTGCTGACCTGGAAACAGATGGAAGCTTTGTTAACATGCACTTCCTCGGTTTTGTCTTTTTTAAGAATCAGAAACCTGGTGAAGTTTTTTTTGTTAGATTCAATTCTGCGCTCAATGATGTTTAAGCCATATAATTCTGCCGCTAGTAAATTAGCTATAGCAACGGTGTCTGTCAATTGTTCATCACTGATCTTTTTTGCACAGGCTGCAGTATCTACACTTTCAACTACTTTAAGGTGAGGGTATTGGTCAAAAAAATCAATACACTGACGGATAGCAATAGGGTGGGAGGTAACGAATTTGATGTCTTCAAATTTTACACCCGGCAAAGCCATCAGGTGTAATTGAATAGGCAGGTACACTTCACCGGCAATAGCGAAATTATAATCGCGGATTAAAGTGTAGTTGGGAAGCAGGCTGCCGGCTATAGAGTTTTCAATGGCCATGACAACAAAGTCTGCACCATTCTTTTCTAAAACTTCACATGTTTCTTTAAAGGAGTTACATTCTATAGTTTCGATGTCTTTACCAAAAAATTTAAATGCAGCCTCCTCGTGGAACGATGCCTTAATACCTTGTATTGCTACCCTTGTTGCTTTTTCCATTTTTAATTTTAAACAAAAAAAGTCCCGGTGTTAGCCGGGACTTTTAATATACTTTACGTTTTATTTTAAATGCATATTAGTCCCGGCTCTCACTAAAATAGTAAAAGTAACCAAACCAATATGTAGTAATATTTCTCATTCTTTTATTGTTGCTGCAGCCGAAACTACGAATTTTTTTTAGTTGTTGGGTCAAATGTACAAACAAAATTTTATTTGTCCGTATTTAATTTAAAAAAATTATTTACCGAATACAGATGGACTTATGTAGTCAGGCAAAATATAAAGCTCTTTTGTTATTTATTATAGCTTTCGTTATAATAATTAAGGCTTTCCAGGATGTCCTTTTCAGTCACTTTGCAGTTGTATTCGCAATGGCCAATACGTTCTAACAATGAAAAAAGGATTTGTCCGTGTTCATTCTTTTTATCACTCTGCATTAATTTCAACAAAGCATCAAAGCTTGCTGGTTCAATGGTATAAGCAGGGTATAAGCTGCAGAAATAAGCTGTGATGTCTGCTAATTCTTCAGTGCTCAGGTTACAGTAGCGATGAGAAAGAAAAGCTTCACAAACCATTCCTATGGCAATAGCCTCACCATGGGTCAGTGTTTTTGAACGGCTGTTTAAGGCATAACTCTCTACAGCATGACCAATGGTATGTCCGAAGTTTAAAATCTTACGTATATTTTGTTCCTGTGGATCTTCAGTAACGACCTGATTTTTGATTTCTACAGAACGGAAAACCGCTGCAGGATCAAGATTGCGGTAATCGCTGGTTTTTAAAGATTGGTAATAAGCAGCATCTGCAATTAAGCCATGTTTAATCATTTCAGCAAAGCCCGACAGCAATTCTCTTTCTGGCAGGGTCTTGAGAAATTCACTTTCAATAAATACAGCTTTAGGTAAGGTAAAGGTGCCTACCATGTTTTTGATATTGTCAATGTCGATCCCTGTTTTGCCGCCTACGGAGGCATCCACTTGAGAAAGCAGCGTAGTAGGAATATTGATAAAGTCGATGCCACGTTTATAAGTAGAGGCAACAAAACCACCCATATCGGTAATAACGCCACCACCTAAATTAATCATCAGGCATTTTCTGTCGGCTTCGAAATCCAGCAAAGTTTTCCAGATACCGATACAGAAATCGATGTTTTTATTCTCTTCTCCAGGGTCAGTTTCAATCAGGTCGAACTCACTAAAATCAGCTAATAAAGACCTGAAAACAGGCAAGCAAATTTCTGAGGTATTGCCATCCGTGAAAACAAATACTTTACTGTATTTACCTTGCTCAATAATTTCCATTAAAGGCGCAAGGCTGGTTTCAAAATAAATGGTCGTGCCGGCACTTTCTAAATTTGCCATTAAATCACCTTTATTGAGTTGCCCATAAAGTCAATTACATCTCCAACGCGAACTTTCAACCGTTTGCGATGATCTACTTTACCATTGTACTTCACCAAACCATCTTCTACAACGGTTTGTGCTTCGCCGCCACTTTGTACAAGTGCAGTAGCTTTTAAGAGTTGGATTAAGGGGATAAATTCGCCTTCTAGTTTAAATTCTATCATTGTGGAGCAAATTTACAATTTTAAAATAAAAACCGACTCTTTTTACAAAGGTATAACTATGGAATTTCTATTTTTGCAGCTACAACACACACAAATATCTACAAATGGAAATTTCCCCCAGAAAAAGATTGAATTTTGAAAACACGGAAATAGCGTTTCAAAATAAATCAAATGCTGACCTTAATAGTGCCTATTATCTCTATAAAGTAATCAACAGTAATTTTCTTGTTAAAATAGGCCCACCGGTTACCAACTTTTTTATGAATATCGGTTTGCCCTTAAAATCAGTCATCAAAGCGACCATCTTTAAACAGTTTTGTGGTGGCGAAACCATCGCAGAATGTGAGCATACCATTAAAACTTTAGCTGCAGGTAAAGTAGGTACCATCCTTGATTATTCTGTTGAGGGAGAAGAAGAGGAGCACGTTTTTGATTTTACCTGTGCAGAAATTATCCGTACAATAGATAGAGCAGAAGGCGATCCTCGTGTTCCAATTACGGTATTTAAAATTACAGGTATTGGCCGTTTTGCTTTGCTTGAAAAGTTAGATGCCAAACAGGAGCTGACAGAAAAGGAAACAGCCGAATTTGAAAAAGTGAAACGTCGTTGTGAGCGAATTTGTCGCACAGCTTATGAAAAAAACGTGCCTATCATGATCGATGCCGAAGAAAGCTGGATTCAGGAAACCATTGATGAGCTTGCCCTTGACATGATGCGTTTGTTTAACCGCGAAAAACTGCTGGTTTATAATACTTACCAAATGTATCGCCATGATAAACTGGCAGATATGAAAGCAGACCATTTAATTGCCAAAGAGTTGGGTTTTATCCTGGGCGTTAAAATGGTAAGAGGTGCTTACATGGAAAAAGAAAGAAAAAGAGCTGCAGAAATGGGTTATCCATCACCAATACAACCTGATAAACTTTCTTCAGATAAGGACTACAATGCTTCGCTGCAATATTGCGTAGAGAATATCAATGAAATTGGTTTTGTGGCTGGTACGCACAATGAACAAAGCTGTGAACTTTTAGCCAAATTGCTTGATCAATATGGAATTTCACACAGCCACCCACATGTGTATTTTGCACAGTTATTAGGGATGAGTGATAATTTAAGTTTTAACCTTTCTGATGCCAATTATAATGTGGCCAAATATGTACCTTATGGCCCTGTTAAAGCTGTTTTGCCATATTTGTTCAGAAGAGCACAGGAAAATACTTCTATTGCAGGCCAGACCAGCAGAGAGCTGAAGCTGATTGAGAAAGAAAAGGCGCGTAGAAAAGCATAAATCTTTTTACTGCCTATCATAAAAAAGGGTCGATGGGAAATTTCACATCGACCCTTTTTAGCATATAACAAAATTTATTAATGTGGTGTTGCCATGGCTTGTTCTACATCAACATTCAATCCTTTAGCTACAGCCATCCCCAATTGGATATCAGCTCTAAAGAAGTGACATAATTGTAAATTAACAATTTTATCTCTTTTAGGACCATTAATACCACTCATTGCACCTACAATATTATTTACTAAATTGATGCGGTCTTGAGGACTTAAAGCTTTTCTGTAAAGATCACCTGCTTGTGTATAATGATCATTGTCACCAGGGCCTTCATTTCTGTTGTACCAATCAGCAACATTAGAATCTAGTTCTTGTGCAGGTTCTTTATAACTCATGTCTGGAGCAATATCTCCATAACTATTAGGGTAGTAGTTTGGATGATCCTCACCATTGCCGTCTACACGCATTTGCCCATCACGGTGAAAGTTATTGACCATAAAAGGACAAGTATTTACCGGGATTTGTTGGAAATTTACGCCCAAACGATGTCTTTGTGCATCAGCATAAGAAAGAATACGTCCTTGAAGCATTCTGTCTGGCGAAAAGCCTACACCATCAATTAAGTTTGAAGGTGCAAAAGCAGCTTGTTCAACATGAGCAAAGTAATTTCTTGGTAATTCGTTCAGTTCTAGTTCACCTACTTCAATTAAAGGGAATTCCGCATGAGGCCAAACTTTGGTTAAATCAAATGGATTCCACCTGAAGGTTTTAGCTTCTGCTTCGGTCATTACCTGGATTTTTAAAGTCCATTTAGGGAAATCACCACTATCAATAGCATCTACTAAATCTCTTTGTGCGTGGTCCATGTCTGTGGTACGCATTTGATCAGCTTCTGGGGCTGTGAAGTTTTTGATGCCCTGTTGTGTTTTAAAGTGGAATTTAACCCATACTCTTTGGTTATCTTTATCAATGAAAGAGTAAGTATGACTACCAAAACCATCCATATGACGGTAAGAAAAAGGGGTACCTCTGTCTGACATTAAGATCATCACCTGGTGTAAACTTTCCGGATTTAATGACCAGAAGTCCCACATCATATTTGCACTTTTCAGGTTTGTTCGTGGGTCACGTTTTTGAGTATGGATAAAGTCGCTGAATTTCTTTGGGTCTTTCACAAAGAAAACCGGCGTATTATTACCTACGATGTCCCAGTTTCCGTCTTCGGTGTAAAATTTAACCGCAAATCCGCGGGGATCTCTTTCTGTATCCGCACTTCCTTTTTCACCACCTACGGTAGAGAAACGTAGAAATACTTTACAGGTATTGCCAATGGCAGAAAATATTTTAGCTTTAGTATAGGCTGTGATATCATGGGTTACTTTAAAAGTACCATAAGCTCCAGTACCCTTTGCATGGACCACACGTTCAGGGATACGTTCCCTGTTGAAATGTGCCATTTTTTCGTGTAAAATGAAATCCTGCAAAAGTAAAGGACCTCTGCTGCCCACAGATTGGGTGTTTTCATGTTCAGCATAAGGTCTGCCTGAGGCGGTAGTTAATTTTCTATTAAGGTTGTTATTCTCTTCCATGATCAAAATTTCTTTTGATAAATGTAGAGAATAACTGAAGTGCAAACAAATGGTTAATTTCTATACTTATATAGAGAAATTCTATGAGGAATGATCATTTGAGTTAAAAGGTTGTTTACCAGAGAGTAAATCCCAGAAAAGAATGAAATCACTAGCCAGGCTAAACAGGGGATATTTAAATGTTGCTGGTTTATTTTTCTCAAAGAAATAATGACCCACCCAGGCGAAGCCATAACCCACGAAAGGGATGGCAATGAGAAACTGGAAATTATGAAAAAGCATTGCCGTAATAAACAGCAACACCACTAAGCCAGTGCCTATAAAATGTAAAATGCGACTGGTAAGGTTACGGTGTTCCGATAAGTAAAAGGGATAAAATTCTTTTAGGGTTTTGAATTTTTGTTCAGTCATGCTTATATAATATGGTGCTGTTGTAAAAAGCCCTCAAGATCTTTAGGATTTTTATCCATCAAAAGAGTATTCAATCCTGCTAGTTTTGCGCCTTCCAAATGTTGTGGACTATCGTCTATAAAAAGGGTTTCCTTAGCATTAAGGTTGTTTTCTTTCAATACTTGCTCAAAAATCTCAATATGTGGTTTTCTAAGAAACATGTGCTGGGAGAAATAAGCTTTCTCAAACAGGTGATCTATACTTTCCATTTGGTACTCTTTTTTCAAATAGTCCATGATATAGATATAATGGATTTCATTGCTGTTGCTCAATAAAAAGGTACGGTATTTATCTTTTACTTTCAAGAGTAAATTGTGAACATTTGCAGGTACGCCAATCAATAAGCTATTCCAGGCAGCATCAATTTCTTCATCACTTAAGGCTTCATTTTTTGCAGCTTCACGAATTCCAGCTCTAAATTGAGCAGGGCTGATGGTGGCTGTTTCAAAATCATTAAATAGGCTATGGTGACCTTTATGGGCGAAAAATTCATCTACGTTGGTGATGCCTAGTTTTTGAAAAGCCTGTTGTGCTTTCAAAAAATCGATCTCAAAGATGACGTTACCGTAGTCGAATATGATGTTTTTGATGTTTTGCATGAAGATGGTTTTAAAAATTGGTGTAAATATGAAACATTAAGGCGGTAAAATCAAACAGTAAGGCTTTTGATAGGGCA
>NZ_JAZQPU010000173.1:0-16344 GCF_045628745.1 Pedobacter sp. | reverse complement strand
GGCTTATTCTTTGCCGCTCTTTCTAAAATAATTTCCCTGCTACTTTTTCCACTCATCTTTTTCAGGCAATTAGTTGTTTTTATGGTTGTCTATATACCATTCGCGAAACGACTTTTCAGGTGCTTCAGGCATTTCCCGCTGGTTAAACCATGGGTTAAATTTATTGTTTACTGCAAAGGGAATATGTTTTAATACCCAGCGTCCAGATTTTCCCGCTATACGGAAGGCCGAAGGGGATGATAGCGTCCAGGTCATCACTTGCATGGCTGCTTTTTTGGAAGCTGGTGCATAACCTGCTTTCACAATTACTTGTCGCCATTTATACAGCTGCTCATGGATGTTGATCTTAACCGGACAAACATTAGAACAAGAACCACATAAAGTAGAGGCAAAAGGTAAATCTGCATTTTTCTCCATGTCGAGGTTAGGCGCTAAAATAGAGCCTATAGGCCCTGCAATAGCTGTGTGGTAACTGTGTCCACCACTTCTACGGTAAACCGGACAAGTGTTCATACATGCGCCACAGCGAATACATTTTAAGGAATTACGGAAATCTTCTCTCCCTAGTTGGGCAGTTCTGCCATTATCAACCAAGATGATGTGCATTTCTTTCCCTGGCTCTGGTTTTTTAAAGTGACTGGAATAAGTGGTAATCGGCTGTCCGGTTGCACTTCTTGTTAATACCCTTAAAAAAACACCTAAATGCTTTCTCTCCGGAATCAATTTCTCAATACCCATGCTGGCAATATGAACATCAGCAAGGTGGGCACCCATATCAGCATTACCTTCATTGGTACATACCACGAACTCCCCGGTTTCAGCAACTGCAAAATTTACGCCCGTAAGGGCTACTTTGCTGGTTAAAAAAACTTCGCGAAGGTGATTTCTTGCTGTTTCTGTTAAAAATTGAGGGTCAGAAATACCTGCAGGAATACCCAGGTGTTCATGGAATATTTCGCCTATCTCTTCTTTCTTTTTATGGATGCAGGGTAAAACGATATGACTAGGTGGCTCGTTGGCCAGCTGTACAATACGCTCTCCTAAATCAGAATCGATCACTTCGATACCATGGTCGTTAAGGTAATGGTTAAGTCCACACTCTTCAGTAAGCATGGATTTACTCTTTACCAGGCGGGTAGCCTTTTTATCGGCCATAATTTTTCTAACGATCTCATTGTGTTCATCGCCATTTTCTGCCCAATGTACTTTTATACCATTAGCTAAAGCATTAGCCTCAAACTGTATAAGGTATTGGTCAATATTCGATAAAACATTATGTTTGATTAAAGATGCAGCCTCGCGTAGGGCTTCCCATTCAGGCAACTGATGTACAGAAAGGTCTCTTTTACTTCTAATCCACCATAACGTTTCATCGTGCCAGTTTACCCTTTCGCCATCCTTATTAAACTCTTCAGCTAAGGCTGCATGGTCTTTACCCGTTACATTCATTTATTCTGCATTTAATATTTCAGCAATATGAATCACTTTCACTTTACTACCTTTTCTTTTCAAAATACCTTCCATGTGCATCAAACAAGACATGTCTACACCGGTAATGTATTCGGCCCCGTTCAAGAGGTGATCTTCTACCCTGTCCTGTCCCATTTTTGCAGAAACAGCTTCTTCCGTTACACAAAATGTACCGCCGAAGCCACAGCATTCGTCTTTTCTGTTGAGGGAAATCAATTCTATATCCTCCACCATATTTAACAAATCGCCGGGTTTAGAAAAGGCTGGTGCAACCAATTCCGTCATTTGCGACAGGTGTAAACCGCGCTGCCCATGGCAACTTTGGTGAAAACCTACCTTATGAGGAAACTTAGCTTTAATGTTTTTTACTTTCAATATATCCGTTAAAAAGGAAGTGAGTTCATATACTTTATGCCTTGTTACCAAAGCTTTAGCCTGATCTCTTTCATCCTTTAAATGCTCTCTGATGTGTAAAACACAGCTGCCAGAGGGCGCAACAATATAATCAAAGGACTCAAAGTTATCCATAAACAGCTCACTGCAACCTGTTGTAAGGTGTTCAAAGCCAGAGTTTGCCATCGGTTGCCCGCAGCAGGTCTGGTTTAAGGGAAAGCTGACCGTTACGCCCAGCTTTTCCAGTAACTGTAAAGTAGCAATTGCCGCATTTGGAAAAAACTGATCTACATAACAAGGTATAAACAAACCTACTTTCATAATATCGGACTCTTTTTTACTGAATAGTATTTCAGTTCAATCAAATCATGCGGAAAAGGCTTTTTATTCCAGCTGTTGTGAAGCGCTAACGCTGTGCCTACAGCCGTAGCCTGTGCCATTGAAGCTGCAAACACCTCTAATTCTGGGAATGAAACAGCTAACAGGTGCATGAAAATAGAATTTTTACTGAAACCACCGTCAACAAAAATACGTTTCACCTTGGTGCCTTTCAACACCAATTGTGTAGCTACCTTTTGTTGTCTGATGATGTCCATCATTAACTGATGGTAAGCGGTGGTGTCATCATCAAAAGTATTCATGTCACGGTCATCAAAATTAATCGTTTGATCTAGGCGCATTTCCAGGGTGGCAACCACCATAGGATCAAACTCCATATTCCTGTACCTTAAGGAATCTTGTTTAAAGTGTGCCGTAATCCTTTTCACCTGCTGTTCATGCTGATAACCAGCAAATAAACGGGATGCTTTTACAGGCTTCCCTTTATATTGCAGGTAATTTAAACTATCTGCTTTTAACTCATCAACGGTTAAAGGTTCCTCGTTAAAAGGATTAAAGCTGATGCACCATGTACCAGTAGATAACAGGATAAAAGGTTCTGTAAAACTTACCAAATATGGAATTAAGGCTGCGGAGCTATCATGCAAACCTGCGCCTACCTTAAAAGATACGCCACCAAATTTGGTTTCAATCACCTCATCACCAGGAAGAATAAGAGCCAGCTTGGCTCCTATTCCTTCTTTTTCAACCCATTCATGGTAAGCCTTCTTTGAGAAGTCCCATAACCCGGTATGACAGCCAATGCTGGTCATATCTGAATAAGCTTGATTGGTGAGTAAATAACTTAAATACTGCGGTAAATGCAGGGCATACTTTGTTTGTTTATAAATTTCCGGCTGCTCATGCTTTAAACGATACAGTTGCAAACCCGAATTTAGGCTGCCTAAAATAGGTGATGCTGTAAGCAAAGAAAACTCCTCTTCACCCCCATAGTTACCGTAAAATTGCTGATGCAGGTTTTCCGGATAAACCTTTAGATAATTATAAAGTGGAGTTAAAGGTTTGCCTTTCTCATTGATATAAACAAAACTTGCCCCATAAGTAGAAAAGTTTACTGCCTTGATATCAAACTTCTTCAGTTTAATTAATTCCCTTAGAGAATCATATACTGAACGACGAAGGCTTTCAAGATTCTCACAAATCTCTCCATCCTCATCAGTTACTTCAGTAAAACGAGCAGATTTTTCATAAACCATTTTATAGTTTTCGTCGAATAAGAAAAGCTTCTTATTCGTTTTTCCTACATCAAAAATGGCAATGACTGGCTGTCCTTCCATGTTATAGTCCTGTTGACAAAGTTTTCATTCCCCTGGTATTGATTAATTCTTTTCTCACGTTCAACTGACGGTATGCAGTTAAAGGATCAATAGCACCACCAGCTCTAAGTCTAGCTTCTGCTAACAGTGGGCGTAAATCTTTGCGGTAAGCTTGTTGTAAGATCTCCTGACAAAGTGCTGTATCGTTGTTTTGTTGTGCTACCACTAAAGCATCTCTGTCAATCACTAATGCTTGCGCATAGGCAATTTTAATAGCTTCTACAGATTGCAATAAATCTTCTACAGGATCTTTCACATTGTGTGATGCATCAATCATCCAACCAATATCTGTTGCATGTACCATTCCTTGTTGGTCCATTCCTTCTACCAGTTCATTAAAAATAAGGAACAATTGGTAAGGGTTAATGCTACCTACAGTTAAATCATCATCGCCGTATTTAGAGTCGTTGAAGTGGAAACCTGCTAATTTGTTTTCCATTAATAACAAGGAAACAATCTGCTCAATATTTGTATTTGGCAAGTGATGGCCAAGATCTACTAAAGTTTTAGCTTTAGGACCTAATTTGCTACTTAACAAATACGACTGACCCCAGTCGCCAATTGTAGTTGAATAGAAATTCGGTTCAAATGGTTTGTACTCAATGTACATTTTCCAATCTTCAGGTAAGGCGTCATAAATTTCGCCTAAACTCTCCAGTGTATTTTGGAAAGCACCACGGAAGTTCAATTGACCAGGAAAGTTAGAGCCATCTGCTAACCAGATAGACAATGCTTTTGAGCCCAGCTCAACACCATATTTAATTACTTCAATGTTATGTGCAATAGCTTGTTGACGAACAGCTTTGTCTACATGGTGTAATGAACCATATTTATAACTGTGCTCCTGTCCAGGTTGATCCTGGAAAGTATTAGAGTTCATGGCATCAAAATGCAAACCATATTCTGCTGCCAATGCTTTAATAGCAGGTGCATTAGATGGGATATCCCATGGAATATGCAGGGAAATAGCATTACTTGATTTATTTAAAGCGTGGATTACACCAACATCTTCAATTTTCTCTTCCAGACTGCGGGGTTCACCGCCACCAGAAAACCTACCAAACCTGGTACCACCAGCACCTAAAGCCCAGCTAGGGATAGCAATTTGAAAAGCAGTAAGCTTATCCATTACGCTATCCAGGTTTTTTATATCTTCAGCAACAAATTCAAATTTACGGCTATGTGCAGCAGCACTTTCGTCATTCAAATTTTGTATCAATTGTTTTTCTACTTGCATAATTTCTATAATTTATCTAACAAAAGCAGGTGCAACTCCACCATCAACATTTAAAACATTCCCTGTAGATTTGCTTAATAAACCACCTACAAAAGCCAAACATGCGTTAGCAATGTCATCAGGAAGGATGATTTCGTTAAGCAAAGTACGTTTTGCATAATACTGAGGCAACTCGGCTACTGTAATGCCGTAAGCTTTCGCACGACCTTCAGCCCATCCACCTGCCCAGATGTTACTGTCGCTAATCACTGCATCAGGATTTACAACATTAACTCTAATACGGTCAGCACCTAATTCAGCAGCATTTAACCTGCTTAAATGTAATTGAGCAGCTTTAGCACTTCCATAACCTGCGTTATTCGGTCCGCTAACTAAAGCATTTTTGCTGACAATATTTACAATATCACCACCAATATCTTGTTTTTTCATTACATGAGCAGCAGCTTGGGTTACAAAGAATTGTCCCTTTACCAATACGTCATATAATAAATCCCAGTCTTTTTCCTGGTGCTCCGCAATCGTTTTAGAGATCGAAAGACCAGCATTGTTGATGATGATGTCAACACCACCAAAAGCAACAGCAGCCTTGTCAAAAGCAGCTTTGATAGCCTCATTATTAGTAACATCCATTACCGCTGTGGTGTGGTTGTCTTTACCAAACTGCGCTTCAAACTCTTCACCAGCACTTTGTAAACGCTCAGGGTTCATGTCATTTAGAATAACAACAGCCCCTTCCTGAACAAACTTTTTAGCAATAGCTTTACCAATACCACCAGCACTACCTGTAATTAAGGCAATACGACCAGACAAAGCTTTAGGCTTAGGCATGCGCTGTAATTTTGCTTCTTCTAACAACCAGTATTCAATGTTGAAGGCTTCCTGACGAGGTAAAGAAGTATATTCAGAAATGGCTTCAGCACCTTTCATTACATTAATAGCGTTGGTATAAAATTCTGCAGCTACTCTTGCTGTTTGTTTATCTTTAGCAAAAGTAAACATACCTACACCAGGGTATAAAATAACAACCGGGTTAGCATCACGAATAGCAGGACTATTGTCATGTTTGCAGGTATTATAATAATCTTCGTACATTTTACGGTACGCTTCAAATGCAGGGCTTAATTTTGCTTTTAAAGCATCAACATCACTTAAATCGGCAGCAGCTTCCAGGTCTAAAACTAAAGGACTGATTTTAGTACGTAAGAAGTGATCAGGACAGCTGGTACCCAGTGGTGCCAAACGCTCAAGGTCATTAGAGTTGATGTATTCCAACACACGACTATCATCAGTAAAGTGACCGATCATGCTTGTTTTTGAAGAACAGAAACCACGTAAAACAGGTGCTAAGGCAGCTGCTTGTTTCAAACGATCTGCAGACTCAAGGCTGGTTAATTTTTGTCCACCAAAAACAGGACCTTTTTTACCGTAGTTTTCCTCTAAATATTCAGCACATTTTTCAATAACTTCTAAAGTATTGATGTAACTTTCGTATGCTGTATCGCCCCAGGTAAACAAACCATGAGAGCCTAACATGATACCTCTAATACCAGGGTTATTTTCCAGGCACTCCTGCAATTGCAAGCCTAAGTCGAAACCTGGTTTTTGCCAGTCTACCCAGCCAATAGTGCCGTTAAATAAGTCTTTGGTTATTTGCTCACCATCTTTTGCTGCTGCAATAGCAATTGCTGCATCAGGGTGAAGGTGATCGATATGTTTGAATGGCAAGAAACCATGCAAAGGTGTATCGATAGAAGGTGCTTTAGAATTAAGGTCGTAAATGCAGTGGTTAAAAAGTTCTACCATTTCATCTTCAAACTCGATGCCACGGTAAACATTTTTTAAGCTGCGCAAGCGGTCAACATATAAAGCTGCTAAGCCACTTTTCTTTAAAGTGCCAATGTCACCACCAGAACCTTTAATCCACATTACTTCAAGTTCTTCACCTGTCAACGGATCTTTAGCCATAGCTTTGCAAGAAGTGTTTCCGCCACCATAGTTAGTTAAGCGCAAATCGGCACCCAATAAATTAGAACGGTAAATAAGTAAAGCAACTTCATCGCCAGCTAATTCGGCAGCTTTTGATTCGTCCCATAAGTAGCTTACGTGTTTAAAATCAATTTTAATGTCAGACATATTTTTTATTTTGAAAATTTTAAGATCTAAGTGAGTTACCGTAACCCACAATTAATACAGAGAGAATTATAGTCAGGATACCCAAAAACAACCAGGTATAACCTTTTCTACTTACGCCTTTCCATTCGTTAAGCACAAGGCCCCATACATTGGCAATTAAAATGATAAAAGCCATGTGTAAGATCCATGAACTAGGGCCGTTACCTAATTTACTTTCGCCCATTCCGTAAAAGAAGAACTGTAAAAACCAGGTTATACCCGCTAAAGCAGAGAACAGGTAATTAGCAATTAAAGGCGTTTTTTTGTTTGTGTAATCACTAAAGGTTTTGTTGCGGAAATTTAAAATCATGCACCAGATGAAGTTGGTTGTTAAACCACCCCATAAGACCACTACATAGGTTACGTTATTTTGGAATAAAAACTCACCCTGACCAGGATGTGCAAGTTTCCAAACATTATTGGCTTCATCAGCAAGGTCTTTACCAGCATCAAGGGCAAAGGCAAAACAAGCGCTTAATACACCAGAAACAATGGCTACAAATAAACCAAGACCAAAACGATAGTCTTTATTAAGAAGTGCCCCTTGATTACCTTTAGCAAAATCGCGTTCTTTAACAATACCAGCTTTACCACAAATAACAATACCGATGATACACACGGCAAGACCAATTAATACAAATTGACCCCATGTAGAAGTGAAAAGCATAGAAATTGAATCTTTGCCATCTTTAGGATTAAATTGATAATAGATAGATGGAATGATGGCCCCGAATACCGAGCAAAGGCCCAAAATGATGGAGCTACCTAAAGAAACGCCAAGGTACCTTACGCCAAGACCATAAGTTAAACCACCAATACCCCATAATAAACCGAAGATATAAGTAACCATTAAGGTTTGAGGATCGCTGTGTTTAATAATTTCCACAAAATCAGGAATGGTTATCCATGCTGCCAATGGTGGAACAATTAGCCAGGAGCAAATACCGCCGACAATCCAGAAACTCTCCCAAGACCAGCCTTTGACTTGTTTGTAAGGGATGTAAAAACTACCAGAAGCAAAGCCCCCGATAAAATGAAATAGTACGCCTAGAAAAATGATCATTATTTATATGTATAGATTTGGTTAGAAATTAAGTTTAGATGGCTACCTTAACGGTTTGCCATAGGTTATAAATGGTTTTTAATTATTTACTTTTGTATTGAGTGGCCTAAAAATAATATCAATTAAGCTAACAACTGTCCTTAACTGTCCTTATCCATGTGTTTTTTTTTGTATTGTAAAAACAGCATTTAGCACATAGGGAAAAAAAAAGCAATGTGATTGCCGCATTACTTCAACCTAAGGATAGACTGCAAAAACTAAAAAATGAAGAATTACCTGGATATTTTAAATATAGACGAACATAGTATTACCCCAAAGTACCTGCAGCTGGTTAATGCTTTTATTGCAGGTATAGAAAATGAGCAGTTATCTAAAGACGACATGTTACCATCTATCAATGAGTTAAGCATAGGGCTCGACATCTCCAGAAATACCATCGAAAGGGTATACAGTGAGCTTAAAGCCATGGGCATTGTAGGTTCTGTACCCGGCAAAGGCTTCTTTATTATGGCGACCAACTTTAAAAAACCACTCAAAATTCTGCTGCTTTTCAATAAGCTCAGCAGCCATAAGAAAATTATTTACGACGCTTTTGTAGAGACCCTGGGTGAGAATGCGGCCATTGATTTTTATATTTATAACAATGACATTTATTTGTTTAAAAAAATTGTTACAGAGAAATTAAAGCTCGATTATACCAAGTTTATCATCATTCCACACTTCAAAGAGAATGAAGATAGTGCCTACGAGATCATCAACAGCATCCCTAAAGAGAAGTTGATTCTGATGGACAAACTGGTTTCTAAAATTGACGGCGAGTTTGCTGCCGTTTATGAAAACTTTGAAAGCGATATTTACGGTGCATTGAGCACCCTTCGTCATAAATTAAGCAAATACGATACACTAAAAATCATCTTCCCGAAAAACACCTACCATTCAAAGGGCATCTTAAAAGGCTTTCAACATTTTTGTAGTGACTATGCCTTCAATTACCATGTGGTGCATAATTTAAAGGAAGAACCAATACAAGAGAAAACCGTTTATATTAACCTGATGGAAGATGACCTGGTGCTGCTGATACAGAAGATCTTAAATACTGACCTGGTGATAGGAAAAGATGTAGGCGTAATCTCTTATAATGAAACCGCCATTAAAAAGATCATTTTAAGCGGCATTACCACCATTTCTACAGATTTCAGAATGATGGGCATCAAAACAGCCGAGATGGCACAAAGCAACCTGCATGAGCACTATGCTGTTCCTTTTACCGTTAATGAAAGAAATTCCATATAATTTCAAATAACCATGGCAATGACAATATTAATTTTAATTTTGTAAGCCTGTGCTTATTTTTTGACCATATAGATAGAAGAAAGCACTGTTGATTGTAATAAAGCAAGTTAAAAACCCATGAAACAATATTTAGATTTAATGCAGCTTGTTTTAGACCAGGGTGCACAAAAGCATGACCGCACCGGAACAGGTACGGTGAGCATTTTTGGCCACCAGATGAGGTTCAACCTGCAGGAGGGCTTTCCCCTGATTACCACTAAAAAACTTCATTTAAAATCTATCATTCATGAACTGATCTGGTTTTTAAGTGGCGATACCAATATTAAATACCTGCGCGATAACAAGGTAAAGATCTGGGATGAGTGGGCAGATGAAAATGGCGACTTAGGACCTGTTTATGGTGCACAGTGGCGCTCATGGCCAACGCCAAATGGTGGCCATATTGACCAGATTTCTAAAGTTATTGAAACCATAAAGAACAACCCAGATTCAAGAAGGATCATTGTGTCTGCATGGAATGTTGCCGAAATAGACAACATGGCACTTCCACCATGCCATGCTTTTTTTCAATTTTATGTAGCCGATGGCAAGCTCAGCTGCCAGCTGTACCAAAGAAGTGCCGATATTTTCTTAGGTGTTCCTTTTAATATTGCATCTTACGCCCTATTGACCATGATGGTTGCCCAGGTGTGCAATTTGGAATATGGCGATTTTATTCATACCCTTGGAGACGCACATTTATACAACAACCATATAGACCAGGCCAAGCTGCAATTAAGCAGAACGCCAAAAAACTTACCCTTAATGAAGATAAACCCCGCTGTGAAAGACATCTTTGGTTTCAGCATCGATGATTTCACCTTAGAGAATTATGACCCCCATCCACATATTAAAGGAGCGGTAGCCATATGATCGTGTCTATCGTTGTTGCCATCAGCGCAAACAATGCCATAGGTAAAGACAACCAGTTGTTGTGGCACCTGCCGGCAGATTTAAAACATTTCAAAGCCATTACCTCAGGGCATACCATTATAATGGGCCGTAAAACATACGATTCCATAGGTAAACCTTTGCCCAACCGCAGAAATATCGTCATCAGCCGTAATCCTGAATTAACGATCAATGGTGCAGAGGTAACACATAGCCTGGAGCAAGCTTTAGCATTATGTAAAGACGAAGAAGAGGTTTTTGTGATTGGTGGAGCAGCCATTTATAACGATGCCATTGCCCTCACCAACAGGATTTATCTTACCCGGGTACATGAAAACTACGAGGCAGACACCTTTTTTCCAGCACTTGACCCTAACCAGTGGCAGGAAAGTAGCCTGGAACATCACCAGCCAGATGAGAAAAACGCAGTTGCTTATAGTTTTTCGACACTAGAAAGCAAATAGTGTATCATCTGTGATAAAAACTTTAATAAGGCGGCCTAATAAATAAAAAAATAATTAGATTTGCCGACTTGTTGCAAAAAATATATACCATATAGACAAATAATTACGAATAATTACGAACAAATGCAAGGTAAAGGTTTTATTAAATTTTTGGCAATACTATTAGGTATTGTCTGTGTGTATTCTCTATCGTTTAACCTGGTTACATCGAACGTAGAAAAGAACGCTAAAGCGTATGCCAAAGGAGATCCTTTGAAAGAAAAGGAATACTTGGATTCTATGGCAACAGTACCAGTGTATCCGCTCTTTGGCTTTAACTATGAATTCTGCAAATCGAAGGAAATCAACCTTGGATTAGACTTAAAAGGTGGCATGAACGTAACGATGGAAATATCGTTAGGTGAACTTGTTAAATCTTTAGCAGGCAATCCGGATGATGCTAACTTTAACAAAGCACTATCCAATGCACAGACTAAACTTAATGCAGGTGGTAAAGACTTCATTTCTATATTCGTTAACGAATATGAGTCTTTGAGTCCAAATGGTCAATTAGCAGAATACTTTGCTAACCAGGACAATGCAAAAGACCTTAAGGCTAACGCAACAAATTCTGAAGTAAAAAACTACTTACAAAAAGAAGCTACAAGTGCTATTGACCGTTCATTTATCATCATTAGAAGTCGTATTGACGGTTTTGGTGTGGTAAGTCCGAACATGCAGAAACAAGAAGGTACTAACCGTATCATGATTGAGATGCCAGGTGTTCAGGATAAAGAAAGGGTACATAAACTTTTACAAGGTTCTGCAGAATTACAATTCTGGCAAGTATACCAAAATGAAGAAGTTTATGCGGTGATGGAAAACATCAACAACACGCTTGCTGCTACTTTAAAAGATACCTTATCTACTACTGCTTCAACAGATACTGCTGCAGCAAAAACAGAAAGTAAATTAGCAGGTTTGTCTAAAAAATCTACTGGTGCTGACTCTTTAGATGTCAAAAAACAGGAGATGAGCAAAACAAACCCTTTATTTGCTGTATTGAGCATCCCTACTTACCAGGGAGAAAACGGACAACCAGCATTACGCCCGGGACCAGTTATTGGTTGGGTTGCCCAAAAAGATACGGCTAAAGTAAACGCTTACTTTGCAAGACCTGAAATTGCTTCTATCATCCCTCCTACATTTAAATTTATGTGGAGTGTTAAACCAATGGAAGCAACTAAAGTATTTGAACTTTATGCCATCAAAGTTACTTCGCCAGACGGAAAACCAGATTTAGGTGGCGATGCCATCAGTGATGCACGTGCTGATTACGATCAGAAAGGCAGACCTGAAGTTACCATGTACATGACAGGTGAAGGTGCTGCTAAATGGAAAAAAGTTACTGCAGAAGCAGCTGCTGATGCCAACAACAAAAAAGCAATCGCTATTGTATTAGATAACATGGTTTACTCTGCACCTACGGTACAGAATGAAATTCCAAATGGTATCTCATCTATCACAGGTAATTTCACAGTAAACGATACACAAGATTTAGCAAACATCTTAAAAGCAGGTAAATTGCCTGCACCAGCAAAAATTGTTGGAGAGTTTGTGGTAGGTCCATCATTAGGTCAGGCGGCTATTGACAATGGTTTATTATCATTTGTATTAGCCTTTATCGTGATCTTAATTTTTATGGCTTTGTATTACAACAAAGCAGGCTGGGTTGCCAACTTAGCTTTAGTGATTAACCTTTTCTTTATCATGGGTATCTTGGTATCGCTAGGTGCGGTATTAACCTTGCCAGGTATTGCAGGTATCATTTTGGTAATTGGTTTATCGGTAGATGCAAACATCCTTATTTTTGAAAGGGTAAGAGAAGAATTGTTATTAGGTAAAGGAACTGCTTTAGCGATTAAAGAAGGCTTTAAACATGCAATGCCATCTATCATTGACTCTAACATTACTGTATTAATTTTAGGTGTTATCCTTTACATCTTTGGTAGCGGACCTGTTCAAGGTTTTGCAACTACTTTATGTATCGGTATCCTTTCTTCATTATTCTGTGCAGTATTAATATCACGTATTGTTTTTGAATACTTATTAGAGAAAAGCAGCAACATTACTTTTGGTAACAAATATACTATCCATGCTTTCAAAGACATCGCTTTTGACTTTGTTGGCCGCAGAAAAATCTATTACATCATCTCTTCAGTTATCATTTTATTAGGTATCATTTTCTACTTCAAAAATGATGGTTTAAAACTGGGTATCGACTTTAAAGGTGGTAGAACTTACATCGTTCACTTTGATAAGTCAATGGACACTGAAGATGTAAAAAGCAAATTAACGCCACATTTTGATAACGAAACTCCAGAAGTTAAAACTGCTGGTGATGATACAGAATTAAAAATTACCACTACTTACCATATCACTGACCAGAATGCACAGTCAGATAAATTGGTTGAGGATGCTTTAAAAGCAGGTTTAGATGAAACAAATACTAAATACACTATTGAGAGTAACCAAAAAGTAGGTCCAATCATTGCGAGCGATTTAGTTTACAGTGCTTACGGCGCTATCTTGTTCTCTTGCTTGTTGATGTTTGTTTACATCATTGTAAGATTTAAGAAAGTAAACTATGGCTTAGGTGCTGTTATTGCCTTGTTCCATGATGTATTGTTGGTATTATCTTGCTACACTATTTTAGACGGTGTTCTTCCTTTCTCTTTAGAAATTGGACAAGATTTTATTGCTGCTATCTTAACGGTAATGTCTTACACGATGACAGAAACAGTAGTTGTGTTTGACCGTATCCGTGAGAAACTTGCAGAAACAAATAAACCAGATATCCATGGCGAAGAGCGTAACAGGGTAATTAACTTTGCCTTGAACAGTACTTTAAGTCGTACTATCCTGACTTCATTAACTGTATTCTTTGTATTATTGGTGATCTTCATTTTTGGAGGCGACAGCATCAGAGGCTTTATCTTTGCCTTATTGATTGGTCGTGTAATCGGTACTTACTCTTCACTATGTATCTCTACACCTATCGTAGTAGATTTAGGGAAAAGCAAATAAGGAATAACGTTTAGTTATAAACTCAAAAAGCCTGCATCATGATGAATGATGCAGGCTTTTGTGTTTATATTACACTGCTAATTATAATTCTTCAACTCCATTCTTACTTTTTTAGCTATAATTTATTAGATAATTTGATTACTCATTTACCTGTAATAACTTGTATTGTTATTAGGAACTTGTAGACACTTTGGTATTCCCTAACCCATCACTTACCCATCATTAACTTATCAAACAGTACAAACACCCTTCCGCTACCGGTCTGCTACCGGGTTGCTACCGAAAATCCGCAACCAGCCCCCTACCTGCCCGCTACCTGAGCACTGCTCTTTATTAGTGAACAGTAACTGACATGTTAAAGAAACGTTACGGATGCTTTAGTGGAAGTTAAAAAATGTCATATAGACAAATTAAGGAGAAAGAATTATATTTACCACCATAGTTATCTTAAAAGGATCAACATGGAGAAAAAGATAAAGCTGGTAGAATGCCCTAGAGATGCCATGCAGGGCATACATCATTTCATTGATACCAAGCTTAAAGCACAATACATTAACCTGCTGCTTGATGTTGGTTTTGATACCATAGACTTTGGCAGTTTCGTTTCTGCAAAAGCGATCCCGCAGCTTAAGGATACAAAAGAAGTGCTTTCCATGCTTCACTTAAACGATAGGACCAAACTACTGGCTATTGTAGCTAATTTAAGGGGTGTAGAAGAAGCTATTCTTCATCCGGAGATCAGTTACCTCGGTTTTCCTTTTTCTATCTCAGAGACCTTCCAGCAAAGAAATACCAACTCTTCCATTTCACAGTCTTTAGGCACCATTGAGCAATTGCTGGAACATTGCGACAGGAGTAATAAAACTGCTGTTGTTTACCTATCTATGGGTTTTGGCAATCCTTATGGCGATGCCTGGAATGTTGATATTGTAACCGAGCATGCTGCACAGCTGATCAGTAAAGGTGTAAAGATATTATCACTTGCGGATACCACAGGTGTATCTTCGCCAGAGAAAATTAAAGAGATAGTACCGGTGTTGATGAGTCGTTTCCCAGCTGTAGAAATTGGGATACACTTGCACAGTACGCCCGACACCAGAAGAGAAAAAATAGAAGCAGCCTACCAAAGCGGCTGCTTGAGATTTGACAGTGCCTTAAAGGGCTTCGGCGGTTGCCCCATGGCTAGTGATGACCTTACGGGAAACCTGGCCACAGAAGACCTTATTCAATATTTTGAAGAGCAGCACATTGACCTCCACTTAAATAAAGATAAATGGCAGGAAGCAATGGCACTTTCTGCATCGGTTTTTATGTAGGCAAGCATTGTGGTGTAAGCGAAGACTACGCTTTCACCATTTTATAATGCTGGATACCGGCCTCTTCAAATTGTGGTCCTTCGACCTTGAAACCAAATTTACCATATAAAGGGATAGCCTCTAGCTGTGCATTGAGGTAGATATAATCGGCATCCTGAGGTAAATCTTCAAGCGCAGTGGCCACTAATGCCCTACCGATACCTTTTCCTCTGAATTCTTTGAGAACAGCAAACCTTTCGAGTTTATAACCAGCATCGGTTTTACGCCATCTGCAAGCACCACAAGGCACATTGTTGAGCATAGCTAAAAAATGGACAGAAACGTCTTCATGCTCCCACTCCAACTCCGGCGGACAGTTCTGTTCTTCCACAAAAACTATTTTGCGTATGGCAAATACCTTTTCCAGCTCTTCGGCGGTCTTAACTTTTTTTACTTCTAAAGCATCCATCTTGTAATTTATAAAAAAACGCCACAGGTAAATCCTGTGGCGCTCAGTATCATTGCTTATAATTTATCGCTTGCGTCTCTGCAGTTTAAATCTTCAAATGCTTGAGTTAAACGTTTAACAAAAGTTTCTTCACCTTTACGCAACCAAACACGTGGATCATAATACTTTTTGTTAGGTTTATCTTCCCCATCAGGGTTACCAATCTGGCTTTGTAAATAGGCTTCGTTAGCCACATAATAATCATGTATACCTTCCCAAAATGCCCATTGCATATCAGTATCAATATTCATTTTAATTGCACCATAAGAAATTGCTTCCCTGATTTCTTCCTGCGAAGAACCAGAACCACCGTGGAAGACAAAGTTGATAGGTTTTTCGGCAGTAAGGTTGAATTTCTCTTTCAAAAACTCCTGAGAATTTTTAAGGATCACAGGTTGTAATTTAACGTTACCTGGTTTATAAACACCATGCACATTACCAAAAGCAGCTGCAATGGTAAATCTATCACTCACTTTACTCAATTCTTCGTAAGCATATGCCACTTCAGAAGGTTGGGTATAAAGTTTAGAGCTGTCCACATCGCTGTTGTCAACGCCATCTTCTTCACCACCTGTTACACCTAATTCAATTTCAATAGTCATGCCCATTTTAGCCATACGGGCTAAATATTTAGCAGAGATTTCCATGTTTTCTTCAATGGATTCTTCAGAAAGATCCAACATATGTGAAGAGAACAAAGGTTTTCCAGTTTCCGCAAAGAATTTCTCGCCATGGTCT
>NZ_JAZQPU010000172.1:0-4221 GCF_045628745.1 Pedobacter sp. | reverse complement strand
AGCAACAAGGTCGTAAGATAAATCTTTGGCCTTTTCTTGTAATAACCTCACATCTTGAAAAAATGTTTCACTCGTAGCGTCTGGTAAAAAATCAGACGGTTGCCAATTAGTATCAATCGGTTTTAAGTAAGAATGCATTGCCTCTAGCATGTAGCCTTCTACGTGAAGCATTACTTCCCTTCTCTTTTCTGCGAAATAACTCATTGTTTGTGTGTTTAATTAACTGCAAAGATAGCCAAATAAATTTCAAAAAATATGACTGAAATCATTTATTCAGCTATAAAAAAATAAAGTATCTTTTAGGGTGCCTTTTAAAACATTGTGTTTAAGATTTAATGCAGCAGGTAATCAACCCATGTGCGCTTTTACAAGTTAAGGATCCATTTTAAGCAATTGTTAAACCAATCTTCAAAGTCAGGATACTTCAAAAAACCGTGCTCACCTTTGTTATAGATATGTAAATCAACCGGAATACCATGTCTGCGCAGCGAGTCATAAAAAGTCATGGTATGGCCAATTGGCACTACTGTATCGTCTGCGGCGTGTGTTAAAAAGGTTGGTGGTGTAGCTTTGCTTACATGCAATTCATTTGAAAACTCATCAACCCTGGCTTTGAAGCCCTTGCTGTTTTCCGGACCAATCAAATGATTACGGGAGCCTAAGTGTGTAATGCTGTCTTTAAAGCTGATTACAGGATAAACCAGGACCATAAAATCTGGTCTCAGGTTGATCTTTTCTTTATTAATCAATACAGGATGATCAAAATGCGTGCCAACTGTTGCGGCAAGATGCCCTCCAGCAGAGAATCCCATGATGCCAATCTGGTTCGGATTGATATTCCATTGAGCAGCTCTCTTTCTTAGCACTTTTAATGCTTCCTGTGCATCCTGTAGCGGTTCATACCACTTACTTAAGCCTGTGCTCTCTGCAGGAATTCTGTATTTGAGTACAATTGCGGTTATGCCTGCCTTACTGAAGGCCATAGCTATATCCGTACCCTCCCGCTTTGTGACAAGCCCCTGGTATCCACCACCCGGACAAATGATAACAGCTTTACCCGTATTTTTACCACTTACAGCCAAGTATACAGTGAGGGAGGTCTTAACGCTCACCGTAGCTGACTGGTCAGTATACAAAGGAATCTCTACCTGTGCATAGCCTGGTTGAGCAAGCATAAAAATAAAAGTTACTATTACAAAATTAAATAGGTATGTATTCCGCCCCATTTTGATGTTTATGCGCATATTAAAACTGGTATTTTTCTGAGCCTACCTGATCAATGCTGTAACCACATTTGCACTGTCTACGACAGCGAACGCATTTACTCGTTAGATGACTAGAGTTAGGACATTATAATGCAAGGTAAAATAATTTAATTTATAACAACATTTTAACATCTAATGTATAAAGCCAAAACCGCCAAACTTGTTTGTTTTATCTGTATTAGATTATACAAAATAATATTAAATTATTAAACTCATTTTTTTTAATTAACTTTAAATTATTTATAGGTAGAATGATTATTCTGAATAATCTGGAATTCTGAATAGTCACATGAGTTCATATAGTAAATTTTCTGATTTCGAGCTAATAGAGAAACTGAAGTCCGGCGATAGCGCCGCACTAACGGAAATCCATTGCCGTTATTATGTGGTGCTCTATACCCAAGCTTATAAACGCTTTCCTTACCGGGAAGAAATCAGGGATATCCTGCAGGAACTCTTTACTTATATGTGGGACAATCACCAGCACCTGAATTTCGGCAACGGCATTGGCCCCTATCTTTATACCGCTGTCAGAAACCGACTCCTTAAACTTCACCGCCATCGAAAAGTAAGGGGTCAATATGCAGCATCCTTACAGGGCTTTATGGATCAGGGTGAAGACAGTACTTATGAGCAGGTGCAGGAAAAAGAACTGATGGCCCTCATTGCACGCGAAATTGAGGCTTTGCCACCACAAATGCGCCTTATTTTTGAGCTGAGCAGAAATGAAGAACTGAGCCATAAAGAAATTGCTGAAAAACTCAATTTGAGTCCTCATACTGTGCGTACACAGGTACGCAGTTCCTTGCGTGTGTTGCGTGCAAAATTAGGCGACAACCTTTTCTTCCTCTTTTTTTAAATTAATTGATATTTTTTTCAGTATCGTATACCCTATGTCAAAACTTTAAGGGTTATGTAGGTATAGGAATAAATATCCTCCGTAATGAATACCAACAAGGCTGAACAATTATTAAATAAATACAATGCAGGACTAGCCAGTGCTGAAGAGATTGCTTTGGTTGAAAGGTGGTACCTGGAGACTGAATTTCCGCCAGTGACTCCATCAGCAGAAGAGTTATTGGAAGATCAATTTCAAAGTCGTCAGCTATTAAAAAACCATATTCAGCACAAAAAGAGCAGGAAACTTTGGATCAGGATGACTGCTGCTGCCGCTATTTTATTGATTATAGGTTCGAGCATATATAATCATTACAGCTTTGAATTTAAATATAGTGATACTTCAGAACCAACGACAAAAAATATCCAGCAAGATGTTGACCCTGGAAGCAATAAGGCCTTTTTAATTTTAGCAGATGGCAAAAAGCTATTTTTAACAGACCAAACCGATAACGGAAAATTAGCTGAGCAGGCAGGCATTAAAATTAGCAAAACTAACGATGGACAATTAGTCTATGAAGCAACAGACCTATCAACTTCTGCTACTGCAAACGCTTACAACACCATTATCACACCAAAAGGAGGCCAATACCAGGTACTTTTACCCGATGGTACTAAAGTATGGTTGAACTCAGCCTCTTCCTTAAAGTATCCGGTTAATTTCTCTTCGTTGAGGTCACGCAGGGTAGAGCTGCAAGGCGAAGCCTATTTTGAAGTAGCAAAGGACAATACAAAGCCATTTTTTGTCAATACCGACCGTCAGGAAGTGGAAGTGTTAGGTACACACTTTAACATCAATAGTTATGCTGATGAAGCCACCACTGCGACAACCTTACTGGAAGGTAGCGTAAAATTAACCAGCGGTGGGCAAAGCCTGCTGCTGAAACCAGAACAACAGGCACAACTGCTGCCGACAGGAAAAATAAGTGTATCGAGTATTGATACAGAGCAAACGGTGAGCTGGAAAGATGGTGTTTTCACCTTTACCAGAGCGGATTTAAAGACAGCCATGCGTCAGATTGCCCGTTGGTATGATGTTGAGGTAGAGTACGTTGGCGATGTACCTGACCTGTCCGTTACCGGTAAGATTTATAGAAATATAACCCTGCAACAGACTTTACAAAGTATCGGCTACCTCGATGTTCACTTCACCATCAAAGGCAGAAAAGTAACAATTGAATCAACACTATAAAAGAAACATACACACACAACAAATAAACCTAAAACACAACCACTATGCAGAAATCTCTACGACAGAAAAGTTAAAATCAAGCATGGCTAACTTTTAAAAAACCGCGGACGCGTTGCAAGCACGTCCGCGGAAAATTATTGAGTTAAGCCCTTTCCGGTCTGAGCAGACCGGAATAAATAAATGCGATTATTCCGAGTTTTTAACCCAACATTCACAAATGTAATGAAATTTAGTACGATTACTAAGGGTCTCCGCGTGCGCGGTAAGTTCCCCCTCAAACAACTTTTTCTGGTTATGAAATTAACAACCCTAATTTTGTTCATAGCCCTTTTGCAGGTCAATGCTAAAGGATACAGTCAGATTACGCTAAAGGTATCTAACGCTCCTCTTACCAAGATCTTAAAGGCTATAGAAAAACAAACCGACTACGTATTTCTGTACAATGAAAACCAACTTCAATCAGAATTTGTTTCGTTAAATGTTAAAAATGTATCTGTTAATGATGTATTGACCAAATGTCTAAATGGTACAGGCATTGGTTTTCAGATCATTGATAAAAACATCACATTGAAAAAGCAAAAGACGCGTGAACCGTCTTTTCAACAAAAAAAGAACATTACCATAAGCGGTAAAGTTACCGATACCCTTGGAAGGCCAGTTCCAGGCATAAGTGTAGTCTATAATGCCAGGCAATCAGCCCCTAGTTCGGCCACTTCAAAAATAGCAGTTACCAATGCCAATGGCGAATATGTACTGACAGATATTCCTGAGGATGGACGTCTATCTTTTTCTGGAATAGGTTATGTGCAGCAATTGGTAAATGTTAATAGTCGTTCGGTTATCAATGTAGTATTGAAACAGGAAGTC
>NZ_JAZQPU010000171.1:0-2204 GCF_045628745.1 Pedobacter sp. | reverse complement strand
GGATTTACAGTAATATTTAAAAAACCATTCTGTTCAGGTCTGATTTCGCGATTAGTCTGCGTACCGGTAATGTGTCCTCCGTAAATTGCTTCTGACATTAGCGATGGGTACCTACCTAAAACTTCATTACTCTTGCTGATTACTGTTGCCCAATCACCTGTAGCTCGTGCTACTTTAGCTTGTAAAAAGGATACTACCGACAAATCAAAATCTGAAAGATCTGCAGTATAATTAATGCCTGCACTAGTAAATAACTGGTGTGCTTTGTTCAGGTCGTTTTTGATAAATGCATACGTTTCCTCCGCAGAAGATCTTGCTTTACTTTCTTGTGTAGGAGCATAAAAGTCATATAAAGGCATTCCCAATTTGCTCTTTCCTCCTTGTAAATAAGCATCCTGGTAATTTTCCATTAAAAAATTATAGGCATACGCTCTCAGGGTTAGCGCTCTGGCTTTATAATCCTGCAACTTCACATTGCTGCCAACTGTTTGATCATCCAGATAATAGAGCAATTGATTTGCAGCGGTGATCAAATTGTATGAATAATTCCAATATGGCGCATTTTTATCCACTCCGGTAGAAATAAAATCAAGGAATTTATATTCATCAGCACCGAAAATTGATAAAGCTCGGCTTCCAAATATAATGTCATTGCCTTCAAGATTTTTCATCGCCAGCAATCCTTGAATACTCCTGTAGCGATCATCAGAACCTTGACTGCCAGTAGCCCCAGAATTGACAAGTAGAGGCATATTATTAGCCATACTTCCTAAAATCAGCTGGATGGTTTTTTCATCCCCCTTGGCCAATAGTTCCTGGATCTGTTCATCTGTTATGCTGTTTGGAGGTGCAACGTCTAAATTTTTACTACATGAGCATAGAAATGCACAAACTGTTAATAAAACTAATATCTTTTTCATATCTACTATATCAAATATTAAAATTCAAGATTAAAACCACAGGTAAACGTTCTCATCGAAGGATATGAATAGGCTGCAACTTCAAAACCTCCCACAAGAGACATCCTTGGATCAACCCCTGAATGTGATGTCAGCATCATTAAATTATCTGCTGAAGCAAACACTCTCAGTTTATTAATTTTGGTTCTTTTTAAAAGCTGCTCAGGAAGCGTATATCCGATTGTTATATTTTTTAGGGATAAATAACTTGCGTTAAACAAAGCCATATCTGAATATAACCAGCTTCCAAAGGTTGCTCCATTGCCATAAGTATTACCATACATAGCCATTGGAAATTTAGCATTGGTATTTTCCGGAGTCCAGGTATTACCGATCAATTCTGCAGATTTTGCAAGTCCAGGATTTTCACTCACATATAGGTTGTTCCCATATTCTGTACTGAAAAACTTACCGCCTAACTGATAGGCCAACGCGGCATAGATATCAAAGTTTTTATATCTCAATGAGGTGCTAAAACCACCTACCCAATCAGGAACAGCGCTACCCATTTCATACCTGCTTGCTATTGAATAATCCGTTGTTTGAAAACTCTCACCAGCTTTACGTCCTGGATATAGACCCGCTTCAAGCTCTTTTTGCGTTACTTCATGTGAAAATAATGGCAAACCTGTACTTTGGTCAACGCCACCATATTTAAATAAGTATAAGTTGTAGTAATCTTTATCAACACCCCTTAAATAGACTGTATTGGTAACAGCACCTGTACCAGCGGCTGCCCAACCATCAACGCCTGCGGTCCAGTTTCCATTTAATTCAGGTGAGCCAACTCCTTTAGACACTTCTTTTAAGATAGTTCTGTAGTGTGTACCGGATGTAGAAACATTCCAGTTCCAGTCAGCATTCTTAATGATATCAACAGAAAGGTCAACTTCAATACCCTTATTGCTCAGTTTTGCAGAATTGGTAGAAATCGAAGATTGTCCTTTTGAAATAGGGATAGGTTGACTCCAGATGGCATTTGTCGTTAATCGGTTATAATAATCAACGGAACCTCTTACACGGCCAAATAAACTAAATTCAAGACCTGCATCGAAAGTATTGATATTTTCCCACGTCAATTGATCATTCACATAACCATTCTTTGTAAGGTTGTAAGATGCCGGAATACCTGTACCACCTGTAGTTTGGGCATAAACAGCAGAATAACTCCAAGTTTGATAACCAGAGTAATTAGCCACACCATTTGCGTTTCCAATAATACCATAACTTGCACGTACTTTAAGG
>NZ_JAZQPU010000170.1:0-9813 GCF_045628745.1 Pedobacter sp. | reverse complement strand
AAAGACCTTTTGAAAGAATATAACAAGGCAAATGATTTTTATGATGAGGTTCGTTATGATAGCGCTTTTTACTATTACAATAAAGTAGCCTTAACCAGCCGTGATAGTCTATTGGTTGGAAAATCTTTGTTTAATATGGCTATCACCCAATCTGTAATTGGCGATTACTTTGGTAGTGACGAGTCTGCTATAATGGCACTGAACTATTTTGAAAGAACAGACCCCACTTATTTTGCAACGGTTTATAATACCATCGCAATCAATAAAACAAGTTTAAAAGCTCACCGGGAGTCGATCGTTTGGTATAAAAAATCACTTGCTTTTTACAAAGATAAAGACAGCTTAACGTGTAAGAATAACCTGGCCGTGGCCTATTTCAGGTTAAAAGAATATGACACTGCTAAATACATTTACCATCAGCTGCTTAAAGAGGAGAATGTTCAAAATAACCCCATATTATTGGCAAGGGTGGCTGATAATTTCGCCTTTACTAAATGGCATCAAAATGCCAATTACAAGGCCGCGCCGGAATTCTTAAAAGCATTGAAAATTCGCAAAAAAGAAAATGATTTTTGGGGACAAATAGCAAGCTTTGGTCACCTTGCAGACTATTATAGTCAAAGCAAACCTGATTCGGCCTTGTTATATGCGCATCAAATGTATCAAATAACAAGCAAATTAAATAGCCCAGACGACAGGCTGGAAGCACTTCAAAAAATCATCAGGTTAAGTGAGCCAGAAATCATAAAGCGATATTTTGATGTTTACCAAAAATTAGGTGATAGTGTACAGGAGGCGCATAGTGCAGCTAAGAACCAGTTTGCCCTCATCCGTTACGAAACAGAAAAACATAAGGCAGATAACCTGAAGTTGCAACATGAAAATACCGAAAAAAGGTATCAACTTATTATAGTATTGGTCATTACTTCCTTACTGCTCATTGGAGGCCTATTTTGGTATAAAAAAAGGAAACAAAAGCTAGCGCTGGAGGCACAGCACTCCATAAGAGAAAGTCAGCTTAAAACCTCAAAAAGAGTACATGATGTGGTGGCCAATGGTTTGTATAGGGTAATGACGGAGATAGAAAATCAGGAGCATTTCAATAAGGAACTTACATTAGACAGAATAGAAGATCTCTATGAAAAATCAAGAGATATTTCTTACGAAAACGAAAAACCTACCCTAACGCCTTTCCATGAAAAGATATCAGAACTGCTCACCTCTTTCGCTACTGAAGGCACTAAAATATTAATCGCAGGAAATGCACCAGAATTATGGGAAAAGGTAAATACGAATACTCAATATGAAATAGAGCATATTCTTCAAGAACTCATGGTTAACATGACAAAACACAGTGGTGCCAGCAATGTAGGTGTAAGATTTGAACAGAACGCACATCAAATCTATATTTATTATACAGATAACGGGATTGGTATGAAGGAAAATGTTTTAAAAAATAATGGTCTTCGAAATACGGGAAACCGTATAAATACCATAAAAGGAGCAATTATCTTTGACTATAAAGCAGAAACAGGATTAAAAATTCAAATTTCATTCCCCGTTTCTTAACGTTAATCAATGATGTTCAAAAAAGTATTAATTGCTGAAGACCACGAAACGACCAGTATTTCTATAAGGAAAACAATGGATGATTTAGGTATTGCAAAAACTGAATATACCTATTACTGTGACGATGCATTAATGCTGATCCAGAAAAATGCGACTACTGAGGAGCCCTTTGACTTACTGATTACCGACTTGTCTTTTGAGGAAGATCACCGCAAGCAAAAACTTGCAGGAGGAATGGAATTGGTTGAGGCTGTTAGAGCTATACAGCCCAATTTAAAAGTTCTTGTATTCTCAGCAGAAAATAAGGCAAGTGTTATTGATACCCTTTTCAAGCAATTAAAAATTAATGCCTTTGTGCGTAAAGCACGGCATGATGCCAAAGACCTTAAATTGGCTATTGAGACCATGGTTAAAAATCAGCCTTACATTTCGGCAACATTGAAGCATATCATTAATCAAAAAAATGCTTACGAGTTTACAAGCTTCGATATCACCATTATTTCCTTATTATCGCAAGGTACCCTGCAAAAAGAAATTCCAGTTTACCTTTTGGAAAATAACATCAAACCATCAGGTTTGAGTAGTGTTGAGAAAAGGCTTAACTACATGAAAGAGGCGCTAAATTTCTCGAAGAATGAGCAACTGGTGGCCTATTGCAAGGATTTCGGGATTATTTAAGGCCAAGAAACTTAGGTATATTATGCTGAAAAATTTATGGTCTTACGGGTTCCCGTAAGAAATAGACCTCAGTTTATGATACTTTTGATTAACAAAATTTCAGAACTACGGCAACATGGATTTAAAACTTAAACTAGAACAACTTCATCAACGAGTAGTCGGATTGAAAGATCAGATTAATACTGAAGAAGCAACGAAGAATGCCTTTGTATTGCCATTCATTCAAATTTTAGGCTACGATATTTTTAATCCTACCGAAGTAATCCCAGAGCACATTTGCGATATTGGGACCAAAAAAGGTGAAAAGGTAGATTATGTAATCCGCAAAAACAATGAGCCCATTCTTATTTTTGAATGTAAACATTGGAAAGAAAACGTAGAGGCGCACAATTCTCAATTACACCGTTATTATCACGTTTCAAAAGCAAGATTTGGTGTATTGACAAATGGTACAATCTATAATTTTTATGCTGATTTGGAAAAGCCGAATATTATGGATGAAAAGCCATTCCTAACCATAAATATAGAAGATCTTAAAGATAATGCGCTTAAAATTCTGGAAAGCTTTACCAAAAACGAATACAACCTAGAGACAATCCTAGATTCTGCTGAAGGACTGAAATATATAAAAGCTATCCGTAAGGAATTTGAAAAAGAAATTGACCATCCTTCTGATGAACTCGTTAAATTGTTGGTGAACAGGTTTTTTGAAAAACCATTAACGGCAAATCGAATGATTGCCTTTAAAGAATATGCTAAAAAAGCCTTAACACTTTCTATCAATGAATCAATTAGTGATCGATTAAAATCTGCCTTAAACATCAACGAGAAGATTGAAAAACAAGAAGACAATAATGTTATTCCTGTTATTGAAAATAATGATACTTCTAAAATCATCACTACAGAAGAGGAGCTAGATGCCTTCCAAATTGTAAAAGCTATTTTACGTGAAAAAATAGCTTCAGGACGAATTGCACCAAGAGATACTCAATCTTATTTCGGCGTTCTTCTAGATGATAATAATAGAAAACCTATTTGTCGTTTCCACTTTAATACCGCTAATAAATACCTGGAAACTTTTCAAAATGGGAAAGATGCCGGTGAGAAAAAGCAACTGAATAGCCTAGATGAAATTTACGATTTCAGGGTACAATTACATCAGACAATAGATAATTACTAATAAAAACGTTAGCTCTCGAATAAGTGTGTAGATTGGCTTCAAATATTTTGAAGCCGTCTCACATTTAATAAAATCCCTCCTTACTACCTCTAACTGACAAATCATTTTTCTATTAATAAGACAAGAGTCTACCTTACCGATATTCATGCATCAATGTCTCCAGCAATGAGATACCACTAATTGGTACCTCGCTCAGCGACTAGTTCAATACAGTAGCTAAAGATGCTTTGAATAATTCCACATTGATCCCAAAAATTTAATGAATATAAGATTTTACCCAGATTGTTTGGTCAATGCAATAGACATGTTCATATTTATTGAAAAACTGGACATACACTGATGAAGTGTTCATCTACGAAGCGGCAATTCAATACGTGTTCACTTTTTTTAGATAAAATGGACAGATCACACATTATTGTCCATTAAATATCTCTATTTTTGATAAGCGTCCATTATTAAGCTAAAAATGAACATATGGCCTACGATAGAAAACAACCTTTTAATGACCTTCCCCTATTGCCGCCATCTATTAATGTAGAAGAAGATATAGAAGTAATGAAGAAACTCGTTACTGCATCTCGGGCATTGGCAACCATTAATTCAAGTATCCATCGGTTGCCAAACCCCACCATGCTCATTAATACCATCGCTTTACAAGAAGCACAAACCTCCACCGCCATAGAAAACATATTTACTACGGAAGATGAACTTTATAAAGCAGTTTCTGAAACAATAAAAGAAGAAAACATAAGACCTGCCACAAAAGAAGTATTACGCTATAGGGAAGCTTTGTGGGAAGGTTTTAATATCATTAAGAATAGTGGAATGATAGACTTGGACTGTGTAATCAGTACATTCAGACAGATCAAAAACTCCACTGCTACCATCCGACCACCTCAAACGCTTACGGTAATTAGAAGGGGACAAAGCGAGTTCAGGTCGGGAGAAGTGATCTACACCCCTCCAAGGGGAGTTGGCGTCATAGAAGCCAAAATGAAAAACTTAATTGAATACCTGAACGATGACAACAAACATTCAGCAGATCCCCTTATCAAAATGTGTATAGCTCATTACCAATTTGAGGCAATACATCCATTTTCCGACGGCAATGGGAGGACAGGAAGGATCTTGAACCTCTTATACTTGGTCAACAAAGATCTATTGGGACAACCAGTACTATATTTATCAAAATACATTATGATTAACCAGGAAGATTACTATCATCACCTCAGTGGGATAACACAAAGGGGATCATGGAAACCTTGGGTACTCTATATGTTAGACGCCGTTGAAAAAACAGCAGCACTTACTAACCAGCTTATCGTTAGTATAATTAACCAAATGGAGGCAACCCTTGCTCACGGTAAGTCCAACATCAAGTGGTACAACAAAGAGGTAAATGAAGCCATTTTTAGCCAACCTTATATCAAGCCTAAATTAATTGGAGATCTATTAAGTGTTACCTCCAGGACAACACTTACCAAGTATTTTAACGAGCTGGTTAACGCAAAAATATTAAGCCCAAACAAGGATGGCAGGGATGTATATTATATCAATGATGACCTGATACAAATTTTAAAAGGCTAATTCTTCCTCATATCGAGATATTATTGCTGTTGTTAAATACATCACAAGCTCTTTATAAATCACTTGCCTTATACCTGCCAGAATCTATATCGGTGACAGAAAAATAACCCTGAGCATTTCCAGATACATTTCCTTCTACATTAACAGGAACCGCGGAGAAAAGGCCGCTCCAATCGGTCTCCATAAATACAGAATAAAGATATTTAGCATAATTTTCTGAAAGAGAGATCTTATAAATTGTAATAAAGTCGTCTTTAGCTAAGATAAAATCTCTTTTGAGGTTATTGAGGGGATAAAGAGAGTTTGGTGAACCTAAAAAATGTGTATAACTATAATATATCGTTTGATCGAAGTTTGAAGGATTCCATGCCGGAATCCCTGAATAAGCAATAAACCACTTATTTGGATTCAAATAACCAAAAGTATGTTTAGGAATCACCCCCTTCACTGAATTATCTGCTTGCTTCAAAACTGATAAGGGTAAAAAATCATCTACAATGTTGATCACTTGCCTTAGTGTATCAACCGCGGTGTAAGTTTTATTATTGTATTGAATAGTTAAAGTATAAGCTTTATTATAATTGGGATCATTTCTATTGGTTGCCATATAGATACCGGGAGAACTTTCGCGAAAAATCAAATCAGATTTTCCATCATTTACAACTACTGAAGCATTTCTAATTGGCATAGGTGTAGAATCAGGGTGTAATGCGGGAATTGTTAGCCGGATATATTGTGATGCAAATAAGGTGTTTATTCCTCCCTCCACAGCTATATCATATTTCCTGCTAGGTGTTAAAAACGACTCTTTTTCAAGGATGCTTTTTTTGCATGATGAAAACATTATGGCAGAAAAAAGAAAGATAAACAGTAGTCGAATGCTATTCATATTTAAATTTTGAAGCTATAAGCAATCCATGGATATAAGCCAAATGCATATTCAAAAGTGTTTGGTTTATTCTCAAATGAGGATGAGTTTAAATGATAATATAAGGCATTTTTCCTGTTGTACAAATTATACAGCCCAACAGAGACTACACTTACAAGAGACCTTTTAGAGGAGATATCTGATTTAAACCGGTATTGAGAAGAAATGTCCAACCTACTGAAATCAGGAAATCTTGAGGTATTTCTGCCCTCAAAAATGGGAACATTTAATCCATCATGCTGATAATAGCCCACAGGCAAGGTAAGTGGCCTCCCGGTAGAATAAGTGAAAAAGGATTGAAAGGAAAGGCGCTCACTAAAGTTATATTTAACTACTAACTTTATTTCATGAGGTATGTCATAATTAGCCGCAAATCGATTTCCATAATTGATATCTCCAATCTTACGGTAGGCTTTAGAATAGGTGTAGGCTAAATTTCCAGAAACCCTGCCTGTTGATTTTTCAATTTCAGTTTCTATGCCATATACATTAGACGTTCCGGACCTTAACTGAGCTGCAACATCCGGATTGCGTATAATCTGGGCATGGCCAATAAGCTCCAGCTGATTCTCCAATTTTTTATAATAAGCATTTGCAGAAAACATAAAATGATCAGGAGAATAACGATATCCCAAAGAAAAATGAGCTGATCGCTGCGGTTTGATAGCCGTGGAGGCCGGTATCCAGGATTCAAGAGAAGAAAATGCTAAGGGGTTATTTTGAATGAGTTGGAGATATTGATAATTAAGGTTATAGGTTATAAAAACCCTTTCATTATTACCCGCCAGGTAATTAAAATTTACCCTTGGTTCAGGATTTATAAAGGTTTTTATCTCCTCTTGCTTAAGTAAGTTCCCCGACTCATCAAAAACGTTTCGCTTCTCCTGTGCGTTCCTGAACATGCTTAACCTTAAGCCATAATTTAATTCAAAAGACTTTCCCAATGAAAGTTGCTGGGAGTAGTACAATGTTGATTCAATCGATTTGTTTTTTGCAATGTTAAATTCAAATGATTCCTGCTTATACATTTCACCAGGCATAAACCGGTGAAAGATAGAGGATGCACCAAATTTGATTTGATTGCCTGGGCTACTGTAATAAGTATAGTCTGCTTTTACGGTAAAATCTCTTACTGCAGTTTGCCATTGGCTTTTCTGCGATAGTGTATCTGCATTTAGGTCTAGCAGGTTACTATAATTGCTAGAAATAGCAGAAATATTAGCGAATAATTTTGAGCTAAAAACATGATTCCAACGGAGTGTCGAGGTTAAATTACCCCAATTATTTGAATAATTATCCGTCGACAGCAGGTTGTCTTTACCAAGATAAACAGAATAAAATAAAGTGTTATTAATGTTTAATTTGTAATTGACTTTTGCATTGATATCATAATAGACCGACCGTGGATTGAAGAGCTTTAATTTATTATGAAAAACATCTAAAAGACTGCGTCGATAAGCGACGATAAAGGATGCTTTATTTTTTACGAGCGGCCCCTCAGCCGATAAACGTGCAGACATTAAATTTACACTTCCACTCAGGTGATACTCCTTGCTGTTTCCTTCCGCCATTCGATTCACAATGACCGAAGATAGTCTGCCGCCGAAGTTTGCAGGCATATAGTCTTTGTATACCTGAATATTGCTGATTGCATCAGGATTGAAGATAGACACAAGGCCATACAAATGAGAAGGATTATAAACGATGGCTTCATCAAGAAGGATAAGATTTTGATCTGCATTACCTCCCCTTACAAAGAGGCCTGAGCTTCCTTCAGTGATGGCTTTAATGCCGTTTTCCATTTGCAGTTTTTTCAATATATCGGTTTCTCCTGCATTATAAACCGTATTGTAGAGCTGATTTTGTGTAATATTTTGCTCGTTAAATAGGATGGGATTTGGTGTTAATGTAGATTGCATGATCACCACTTCCTCCAATTGACGTTCCTGAAAAGATAATTCAATTTCATTAAGCAGGTCTTTGTCCAGCCGAATAAACTCCTGCCTCGTTTGATAACCAGCATTAGAGATTTGAATTTGATAATTACCTTCAGGGACTGAAATGGAATAAAAGCCATATTGATTTGCAATGACCCCTATTTTAAGCGAAGGAATTTGTACCGTTGCCCCCATCAACACTTCGCCACTTGCCTTATCAAGTACATGCCCATGTATAGTCCATGTGATTGGTTTTTTTGGGGTAATTACAATATCATTACCAATTAGGCTAAAACCTAGGCCAGTGCCGAACAATACTTCTTCTAATAGCGCCCCAAGACGCATATGGGAAACGTTGATCTTAGCGTTATACTTTGTGGAGAGCTGATCTGAAGCATAAGCAAAATTGATATTGGTTTTTAATTCAATTTTACGAAGTGTATTTATTAAAGAATCAGCAGGTAGGTTGATAGTTACCTCTTTCTTTAAATGGTCAACTTTTTGTCCAGATACGTTTTTTGTAAAGGATAATATTGAAAATAACGTAATTAAAAAACATAGATACTTAAAGGTCCGATAACACATAGGTGTCTTTATCTTTTGTTACTTTACATTGCAAAGATGCAGAAATTACTGCCATTGCACTATCTATATTTTGGTAATGCAATTTTGCTGTTAATTTTCTGTTTTTCAATTTATTACCATTAATGGAAATCGTGGTTTGATAAACTTTTTCAAGCTGCACGGCAACCTCTTCAAATGGCACCTCATTAAATATAAACTTCTTATCTACCCAAGCTTTATAATTTACATTGCTGTTATTAGCTGATCTTAATTTTTCTGTATGAACAGAATAAAGGCCCACTTGTCCTTTTTTTAGCAATACTTGTTGCTTTGATTCTAAATGTCTTAAAGCCACTGAGCCGTCTGCAACAATAATAGATACTTCTTTATCATTTCTCAATACATTAAAACTAGTACCAATATCTTTGGCATCAACATTTCCCATATCAACTACAAATTGAGGCGCATGGTGATTAATTACATGGATAAATACTTCACCCTTTAAAAGTTCAAGTCTTCTATCCGTTGTAAAGTTTTTTTTATTATACCTGATGGTAGTAGCCTTATTCATATTTACCTGCGTTCCGTCTGGCAAAGTAAGCGCTGTTAGGGAATTATCCTTTGTATTGATCACAACATATTTACTATTGCTATCTAAAAAGTAATAGCCCACAGAAAGGATAATAAGCACTGCAGCGGCCAGTTTGTACCAAGGAAAAACAGTTTTCTGTCTGATATGGAGCTTTTTATCTAATGATTCCCAGGAAGACTGCGTATCATAACGATATTTACTGTTTATTTTATCTAAATTAACCTGGACATTAACATAGTCTTGAAAAACTCTTTCATTCGCTTTATCTGCATTTCTCCAGCTATCAAGAAGTATTTTATTTTCTGGCGTAATGGTCTGATCAATGCTTTCAATAATCAAGCTACAAATCAATCCATCATTTAATTCAGATTCTTTCATCATGTCCTTTTTAAAGCTTAATTTTAAATAGCATAAATAATATAATAATGGACTCTTTATGTTTCTCCAGATGTTCCCTTAACTTTTGAAAACCATAGGTTAAATGATTCTTTACAGTCTTGATTGAAATATTCATTTGTTCAGCTATTTCATGCTGCTTCAATTTACCAAAACGACTTAAATACATCACATTCTTACATTTTTCTGGCAGCAACTCCAGTGCGCGCTCTAAGCCCACCAATAACGCTTCTTCAGCATTTTTTGAGCTTTCATCATGATCAACTTCCTGCTGTTCGGCCATATATTTTAATCTCTTTGCTGTTATTAACTTTTCCTTTTTAATATAATTCAGCGACGTATTGATGATTGCTTTGATTAAATAACTCTTTACAGAATGTTG
>NZ_JAZQPU010000169.1:0-4888 GCF_045628745.1 Pedobacter sp. | reverse complement strand
GCTCCAGAGAATACTGCAAATTTTAGCGCCACAGCCTATTATTTCGGTCAATTGTTAAGTGAGATGCTGAATGTCCCTGTGGGTTTAATTAATGATAGTTATGGAGGCTCTTCCATAGAAGCATGGATGTCGCCAGAAATTCTGAAAGACTTTCCGGAGGTGAAAATCCCTGAGAAAGGTACTGTGATCAAAGAAGTGAGTCGTACACCCACAACCCTGTATAATGGGATGTTACACCCCGTAATAGGCTATGGCATCCGTGGGGCTATCTGGTACCAGGGGGAATCAAATTACGAGCGCCCTGATCAGTATGAAACCTTATTTCCTGCGATGGTAAAATACTGGAGAGCACAATGGGGGATGGGTGAATTTCCTTTCTACTACGTGCAAATTGCCCCATACAACTATGCACAGCTGCCTCCATACCATAAAGGCGGTAAATATAATTCTGCATTTATAAGGGATGCGCAACGTAAATCATTAGCCACGATTCCTCACTCTGGAATGGCTGTATTACTTGACGCGGGTGAAGAAAAGTCCATCCATCCTGCCAATAAAAAGATTGCAGGAACAAGATTAGCTTACCTGGCGCTCGCGCAAACCTATGCCATCAAAGGATTTGGGGCAATAAGTCCTGCTTTTGAAAAGCTTAATGTGGAGGGTGATAAAGCTGTTTTGAAGTTTATCAATGCCCCAAATGGCTTAACTACTTTTGGGAAGGAAGCCTCTCTATTTGAAATTGCTGGTGCTGACAAACAGTTCTATCCAGCAAAAGCAGTACTTTCAGGAAGTAGTATTTCCCTGACTTCGCCACAGGTAAAGGTACCAGTAGCTGTCCGGTATGCATTTAAAGACTTTGTAACAGGTGATTTATTTGGAACAGAGGGCCTGCCGGTTTCCTCTTTCCGTACTGATAACTGGGACAATTAATATAAAGATTTGAAAAATATTTTAGTCATATATAGCATTTTAGTGTTAGGTTTTTTAACTGACACTTTTGCCCAGAACCAGCCCCTTGCCAGTGCAAATGTAATTTGGAAGAGTCAAAGTTTAGATGCATCCCAATCGATGCCCTGTGGTGGTGGTGATGTTGGCTTAAATGTCTGGGTAGAGAAAGGGGAGCTTTTTGTTTACTTTTCTCGTAGTGGCACTTTTGATGAAAATAATTCCCTGTTGAAATTAGGACGATTAAGACTTCAATTGAGTCCGAATCCTTTTGAAGGAACAGATTTTACACAGGAGTTGGTTTTAAATGATGGTTACGTACAGCTAACAGGAAAAAAAGGTCAGTTTTCTGCTGCGATAAAGGTATGGGTAGATGTTTTCAACCCTGTCATGCATGTTGAGGTGAAGAGCAACCAGAAGATTTCTGCAATAGCGGGCTATGAAAGCTGGCGTTATGAAGACAAGCTCACTAAAGGGAAAGAAAACAACCAGAATTCATATAAATGGGCACCACAAGGACCAGTAAAAACACATAGGGATAGCATTAGCTTTAAAGACAAGGGGGTGTTGTTTTTTCATCAGCTTCAGCAAGAGACGGTCTTTGATGTTACCGTAAAACAACAGGGACTGCAGCAGCATCAGCAGGAAATGTTTAATCCGCTTAAAAATTTAGTGTTTGGTGGTTCTATGCATAGTGAGGATATGATACCCGACGGAACCTATGATGGAATCTATCAAGATACTCACTTTAAAGGGTGGAGGCTAAAAAGTGTTAAACCCTCGCCCAACCATCATCTAGCTATAAGCATGCATACGCAGCAAACCCCAGAAATAGCTATATGGGAAAAAGGGTTACAGCAAACAAAATCCATTGCCATAAAGAAAAAGGAACAGGCTGAGAAATCTACCCGTAATTGGTGGAATGCTTACTGGAAAAGAAGTTTTATAGATATTCAGACAACTGCTAATGGCAAAGATTCATTGGCCTTACAAGTGGGTAAAAATTACCAGTTGTTCCGCTATATGCTGGGTTGTAATGCTTATGGCAGCTCTCCAACAAGGTTCAATGGTGGCTTGTTTACCTACGATCCTGCTTTAGTGGATTCTGCTATGAAATTCAGTCCTGATTTCAGGCTTTGGGGCGGAGGGACTTTTACGGCTCAAAACCAGCGATTGGTTTATTGGCCGATGTTAAAAAGTGGTGATTTCGAAATGATGAAACCACAATTTGAGTTTTACAAGCGACTGCTCAAAAATGCAGAGTTGCGCACACAGGTGTATTGGGGCCATAAGGGTGCAAGTTTTACTGAACAACTTGAGAATTTTGGTCTGCCGAATCCTGCAGAGTATGGATGGAAGCGTCCTGCCAATTATGACCCGGGTATGGAGTATAATGCGTGGCTGGAGTATGAGTGGGATACGGTACTTGAATTTTGCATGATGATGCTGGAAACAGAAAGGTACACTGGCAAAGAGGTGAAGGAATATATTCCGCTTATAGAGAGTAGCCTTACCTTTTTTAAAGAACACTATACCTACCTGGCCAAACAAAGAGGCAGCAAAGGTACAGATGCCAATGGGCATCTGGTGCTATTTCCTGGTTCTGCTGCTGAAACCTATAAAATGGCTTATAATCCTACGTCAACCATTGCCGCTCTAACAACCGTATTAACACGGTTGCTGGAACTTCCATACCTTACGGACCAACAAAGAAAAGATTGGCAAGAGGTGCGGAAAACCATTCCTCCAATCAGTTTTCGCAATGTAGGTGGCCATACAACAATTGCGCCCGCGCAAGTTTGGCAGCGCATCAACAATACGGAAAGTCCACAACTCTATCCTGTTTACCCTTGGGGCATTTTCGGAATTGGAAAACCTGGTTTAGATACTGCAATCAACACTTATAAATATGACCCTGATGTATTGAAATTCAGAAGCCATGTAGGCTGGAAGCAGGATCTTATTTTTGCAGCCCGCTTAGGCCTTACCGAAGAGGCCGCAAGATTGACTACGCTCAAGCTAAAAAACTCAGGACGTCGTTTTCCGGCATTCTGGGGGCCAGGTTTCGATTGGACACCGGATCATAATTGGGGTGGTTCAGGAATGATCGGACTGCAAGAGATGTTGATGCAGACCGATGGAATGAAAATATATCTTTTTCCGGCATGGCCTAAAGATTGGAATGTACATTTCAAATTACATGCACCTTATCAGACTACTGTTGAAGGGGATTATATAGATGGAGAGCTAAAAAGCTTAAAAGTAAGCCCTGTTTCTCGTACCAAAGACATTATTAATTATTACAATACCTTAAAAACTAAATAAAGAACATGAAAAGATTAATCCTCCTATTTGGCTGTTTAACGTTAATGACAGGGCTATTCGAAGTCCGTGCACAGGAAATACCTATATCGCAACAAATGACAGCGACTGCTATGGAAATCTGGAAAGAAAGGCCTCGTAAATGGTCTTATGACCAGGGCGTATTATTCGAGGGCATAGAAAGATTATGGAAGCGAACTGGCGACAAGCAGTATTTTGAGTTTATCCAAAGTAGCATGGATAAGTTTATCAGTGAAAATGGAGAGATTGATACTTATGAAGAGGATCATTTCAATATTGACAATGTAAAAAATGGGCGTACGCTCTTATTCCTTTATAAAGAAACAGGGAAACAAAAGTATTTAACAGCAGCAACACATTTATGGGAGCAGTTAAAAAAGCAGCCCCGAACTAAAGAAGGTGGCTTTTGGCATAAGAAAATATATCCTAATCAAATGTGGTTAGATGGTTTATATATGGCAGAGCCTTTTTATACAGAATATGCAGTACTGGTAAAAGAGGAGGCTGCTTTTTATGACATTGCTAACCAGTTTATCTACATGGAGAAAAACAGCGTCGACAAAAAAACAGGCTTATTATACCATGGTTATGATGAAGCAAGAGTGGAGCGTTGGGCAGATCCTCAAACAGGCAGGTCTCCACATTTTTGGGGTAGAGCCATGGGTTGGTATGCAGTTGCTTTAGTTGACGTGTTAGATAATTTCCCTAAAAATCACCATCAACGTCCTACATTAATCAAACTATTGAATAAAGTGAGTAAAGCCATACAGTCGGTTCAGGATCAGCAAAGCGGTGTGTGGTATGATATTTTGGATCAGCCTGCAGCAAAAGGCAATTACCTGGAATCCTCGGCCTCGAGTATGTTTGTTTGTGCATTAGCCAAAGGAGTTCGGATGGGCTATTTGCCAAAGTCCTATGCTAAAGTAGCTAAAAAAGGATATGAAGGAATATTAAAGGAGTTTGTAGAACAGCGTGCACCTGGCAAAATAAATCTAAAAGGAACTGTTACGGTTTCTGGATTAGGTGGAAAACCTTATCGTGATGGTAGTTTCGCTTATTATATATCTGAAAAGGTCATCACTAATGATCAAAAAGGGGTTGGCGCATTCATTCAAGCCGCAAATGAAATGGAAATTGCTATTAAGTAAAACATAATTTTATAAAGATGGATCTTCAGTTAAAAGAAAAAGTTATAATTATTACAGGAGCGGCAAAAGGAATAGGGCAAGCCATTGCAGAGGTACTTTCTATAGAAGGCGCTATAGCCGTTATAATAGGTAGAAGAGAAGCTGATAATTTAAAAGTAGTAGCTGCCATTGAAGCCCATGGTGGTAAAGCTTTTCAGGTAGTTGCTGAATTGGCCATACCAGAATCTTGTGCAGACGCTGTTAAAGCAGTTATTGAAAAATATGGCCGTATTGATGGCTTGGTTAATAATGCAGGCGTTAATGACGGCGTGGGATTGGAACATGGTAACTACAAAGATTTCATGGCTTCATTGCACAAAAATGTAGTTCACTATTACTTGATGGCGCATTATGCATTGCCAGAGTTGATCAAAAGTAAAGGTGTTATTGTGAATATTACCTCTAAAACCGCT
>NZ_JAZQPU010000168.1:0-10044 GCF_045628745.1 Pedobacter sp. | reverse complement strand
TGTTTTTTAGTCTTGTTTGAATGTAATTTTGCTCGAATTGTAACGCTATTCCGTAAAAATAGCTGATTTTAAGCACAAAAATATTACATTTACGCTTAATAAAAAGCATATAAAATGAGACATAATTTTGGCGCAGGCCCCTGCATTTTACCGCAGGAAGTATTTAAACAAGCATCCCGGGCTATTTTAGATTTTAAAGACGGCTTATCAATTCTAGAAATTTCTCACCGTACTCCAGAATTTGAAAACGTTGTAGAAGAGGCAGGAAAATTAGTTAAAGAATTATTGAATGTACCGGAAGGTTATTCGGTTTTATTTTTGCAAGGCGGAGCGAGTTTACAATTCGCAATGGTACCGATGAATTTATTAGCCGATGGCGCTACCGCAAGTTATTTAGAAACTGGCGTTTGGGCGAAAAAAGCAATTCAGGAAGTTAAGAACTTCGGTACTGCTCATATCGTTGCTTCATCAAAAGATGCTAATTACGCTTATATCCCTAAGGATTTTACTATCCCTGAAGACAGTGCTTATTTCCACTGCACATCAAATAATACCATTTACGGAACAGAAATATTCAACTTCCCTGAAACTAAAATTCCTGTAGTTTGTGACATGTCTTCAGACATCATGAGCCGTGTAATTGATGTTTCAAAATTTGACCTTATTTATGCTGGTGCTCAAAAAAATATTGGCCCTGCAGGTGTAACCGTAGTGATCGTTAAAGATGAAATTTTAGGTCGTATTGACCGTAAAATTCCTTCTATGCTGGACTACAAAGTTCAGATTGATGGCGGTTCTATGTACAATACACCTCCTGTATTTTCTATCTATGTTGCTATGTTGAACTTAAGATGGTTAAAATCTAAAGGTGGTGTTGCTGAAATTGAAAAAGAAAATATCGCTAAAGCACATGCTTTATATACTGAGATTGACAGAAACACCTTATTTAAAGGAACTTGTGCTGTTGAAGATCGTTCAAGAATGAATGTTTGTTTTGTAATGAACAACCCTGAACTGGAAAAACCTTTCCTTCAATATGCTGAAGATAATGGTTTTGAAGGTATCAAAGGACACAGAAGTGTAGGTGGCTTCAGGGCTTCCATGTATAACGCATTGCCAATTACAAGCGTTCACGCTTTAATTGAATTAATGCAGGAATTTGAAGAAAAACACAATAAATAGATTAATGATAAAGATACTAGCAAATGACGGAATTGATCCCGTAGGTAAAGCGTTATTAGAACAAGCAGGTTTCGTTGTCGATACGGAAACTGTACCTCAGGATAAACTTGTTGAAGCGTTAAAAAATTATGATGCCATCACAGTTAGAAGTGCTACTAAAGTTCGTAAAGAATTAATTGACCAAGTGCCAAACCTTAAATTAATTGGTAGGGGTGGTGTTGGTATGGATAATATTGATGTTGAATATGCACGTGAAAAAGGTGTTGCTGTAGTAAATACCCCTGCAGCTTCTTCTTTATCTGTTGCTGAATTGGTTTTTGCTCACTTATTTACAGGTGCAAGATTTTTACAGGACGCAAACCGTAAAATGCCTGTTGATGGCGACACTCAATTTAATACCCTTAAGAAAGCTTATGCCAAAGGAATTGAACTTAAAGGTAAAACTTTAGGCGTAATTGGTTTTGGTAGAATTGGTCGTGAGACTGCTGCCATGGGCTTAAGATTGGGTATGAATGTTATTGGTTACGATTTGTACCCTTTTACAGGCCATATCTCTCTTACTTTCCAGGATGATATCTCTGTAGATATTCCTGTTAAAACGGTTTCTTTCGAAGAAGTAATCGCTGAAAGTGATTTCATCAGTTTACACACACCTTTCGCGGCTGAACCTATTTTAGGTGCTAAAGAATTTGATCAAATGAAACCTGGTGTAGGTATTGTTAACTGCTCAAGAGGTGGTACCATTGATGAACAGGCTTTAATTAATGCTTTAGACAGCGGAAAAGTTGCTTTTGCAGGCTTAGATGTGTTCGATAATGAACCAACGCCTTTAGCAGCTATCCTTCAACATCCTAAAATTTCATTAACGCCACATATTGGTGCTTCTACAAATGAAGCCCAAGAGCGTATAGGATCTGAACTAGCTAGCTTAATTATAGCGCACTTTACCAAATAAAATAACAAGCAAAAGAAGGAACTGCCATGTTGTTCCTTCTTTTGTTTTTTGAATGCCTCTCTCATGCCAAATATAAGACCGTTTAACGCCTTAATTCCGGCAGCACACCTGCAGGGGAAAGTTGTGACCCGCCCGCTTGAAAACTACAGCAGCGAAGAACTCAAACGACTTTGTTCTGCAAATGACTACAGTTTCTTTCATTTAATCAATCCAGAATTGGAAAATTCTGCCCTTAAAGGAGATTGTAAAAAATTGCTGTTTAAGAAGATCAACCAAAATCTTGATCATTTTCTAAAGCAGCAGGTCTTGTTGACACAAGAACCACCAACTCTTTTTATTTACAGGGTTACTCATGATGGACTCACGCAAACTGGTATCTGGACCATTACAGCTATTACAGATTACTTAGAGGGGCATATTAAGAAACATGAGAACACCGTTGAACGACTGGAGAAAAAACTTGCCGAATACTTAGAACAAACCCGGTTAGACGCCAATCCTGTATTGCTCACTTATACACCAAATGCAACTATTGATCGCCTTATTGCTGCTTATATAAATACGGCTGAACTTCTTAACTTTGAATTAGACAACAAGAGTCAGCATCAGGTGTGGGCTGTTACTACGGCGGCTGACCTCAAACAATTGATCAATGCTTTTAAGGAAATTCCGGTTGTTTATATAGCTGATGGCCACCATCGCATTGCGGCAATGGCTAAGTTAAACAGGCAAACCTATTTTGCTGCTGTCTACATGAATACCCATGAAGTAAAGGTTTTACCATATAACCGGATGGTAACAGACCTTGGTGAACTAACTCCTTCCGTTTTTTTGGTTTCTATTCAGGAGTACTTTGACCTTGAAGAACAAACGGAAGCCATCATCCCTGCAGAAATGCATGAAATAGGGATGTACCTGGATCAAAAATGGTATTTACTCCGACCTAAAAAAGAATTGTATAATGCCAATGATCCCGTGGAAGTGTTAGATGTAAACATCCTTCACCAATTTATCCTCGAGCCTATTTTAGATATTAAAGATCCCCGAAGGGATGTGAGAATTACTTTCTGCGAGGGAAAAATCCCAGTCAATCAATTGCAGCAACAAGTAGACAGTGGCACGCATGCTGTATTATTTACCCTTTTTGCAGTTACAGTAGCTCAAATTATAGCCGTGGCAGATGCTAACGGCATTATGCCTCCAAAGTCTACCTGGATAGAACCTAAATTTCCTGTTGGCTTAATTACCAATCAATTAACTCAATGATGGTCTAACGTCTTTTTTGTTTCCTGGTTTTGATGAACAAGATTAGCAAAGAAATAATTAAGGCGGCTGCTAAACCTATATTCGCATAAAATGAAGCCTGTTGATTTTTTTCTGCATCAGCCAGTTGTTTGCTCAATAGCTGATTCTTGTCCTGAAGTTTTTTGATGGCCAGCATGTAACGATTCATCCTGTCGCTGTTGGCAGCTGCAGAATTCTGTACCTGTTGTACCTGCATTTCCTTATAGTTCATCAGCACTTTAATCTCCCGAAATATCTTATTATCATTCAGGGTAATCTGCCTCAATATCTCGTTGGAGTTCTTGATGTCCTTCTTGGTCTGCATGCCAAAAATCCCTGTCCGCGCATTTAAACTTTGCTGGTATTGACCAAATTTAGCACTGCGTTGAGTCAACAGAGCATTTACCTTATTCCTTTGTAGCTGGTAGGCTGTGCTGTCTGCCTGCGCCATAGTGGATACGGAAAAGCACAGCATGAAGAATAAAAGGAGATATTTTGTCATATATGTTTTTTTAAAAATTAAGCAAACTTCATGCCTGAGGGTGAAATTCAATCCTCACAATATCACCCAGGTGTAACCCTAACAGGCCACTTGCCTTGCCTTTATTGATGGCAATTTCAAGGTGGTTACTGATGCCGAAGAGACATAACTTTTCACCTTCTGCAACTTCATTATAATGCCAGCTGAGTTGGGTAATGGTTTCGCTTTTTCTAAAGTGCAGCGTAAACTCCCTGTTCAATTGTACTTTAGAAAATAAGTCTTTAGTAATATTGGTGATGACATTGCTAAAGGTATCTACATAAATTACACTGCCTCTGATCATGTTAGGCTCAATAACAGGGTGTAAAAGCATCCGCTCTTCAATGCCATCTACCGGTAAACCTATTTCTTTGAGTTTGCCTGATTTAGCCAGGTGTATGGCAGCTTTAACAAAAATATCTACCAGTGGAAAGTGCAGGTATTTAAGGTCCTGCATAATGTTAAGCTCCACAATTTCTTCTGGCGGACCATCAAATAAAAGGGAGAAAATACCATTATCAGCACCTACAAAGAAATGTTCATTGTATTTAAGGGCAAGGTATTTTGTTTTCTCACTGAAAACAGAATCAATTCCAATGAGGTGTACTGTGCCCTTAGGGAAATAGGGGTAAGCATTCTTTAGAACAAATGCGGCATACGAAATGTTAAAAGAAGGAACTTCATGGGTAATATCAATAATTTGGGCATCAGGAAATATCGTCAGGATACTGCCTTTTAAAGCAGCCTGATAGAAATCTTTGGAACCTAAATCTGTTGTTAAAGTGATAATAGCCATTAAAAATTGAATATTTATTCTTAATCTTGCGTAAGCGGCAAATCGCGTACAAATATTCAATTTTTAAATCAGAATATACACGTCTATTAAAAAACAATATTTTGAACGAAATACAATTAACACTAGAATCGGTAGACCTCGTACACTTTTGGGGAACGCATAACGAGCATTATGAGTTAATCAAACGTGCCTTTCCGAAATTAAAAATCGTGGCCCGTGGTCATGACATCAAAGCCTTGGGCGACCAGCAGGAGCTGAATACTTTTGAACTTAAATTGCAGCAGCTGATCCAGCACCTGGAAAAATTCAGCTCCCTGAATTCAACTGAAGTAGAGGCTATTTTATCGTTGAAAAGCAGGCTGCCAGATGTTGTCCCTGAAGAAAATATCAATGGTTTAGGTGGCGAAGTCATTGTGTTTGGAACGCATGGCCTGTTGGTCAAAGCGCGTACAGCAAACCAGCGCCGAATGGTAACCAGTATTGTCAAAAATGATGTTCTTTTCGCCATTGGACCTGCAGGTACGGGTAAAACCTATACGGCGGTAGCGCTTGCCGTAAGAGCCCTGAAAAACAAAGAAATCAAAAGAATTATCTTAACGCGTCCGGCGGTGGAGGCAGGGGAGAATCTTGGCTTTTTACCCGGCGACTTAAAGGAGAAGGTAGATCCCTATTTGCGCCCACTATATGATGCCCTGGATGACATGATACCACCAGAGCGACTTAAAATGTACCTTGAAAATCGTACCATCGAAATTGCCCCTCTGGCATTTATGAGAGGCAGAACTTTGGATAACTGTTACGTGATTCTTGATGAGGCCCAAAATTCTACTGACTTACAGTTAAAAATGCTGTTAACACGCATGGGCCCCAGCGCAAAGGTCATTGTAACTGGTGATGTGACACAAATAGATTTACCCAAAAAACAAATGTCTGGCTTATTTAATGCCTTACGAATCTTAGAAGACATTCCCGGTATTGATATCATATACCTTACCGGAGACGATGTTGTACGGCATAAGCTGGTTAAACAGATCCTTAAAGCCTACGGCGATATTCAATAATTACATACACCCGCGCTCAGCACAACAATGAAAGCAATAAAACAAACAAACTTTAATTTTCCAAAACAGACTAATTTTTATAAAGGTAAAGTCCGTGATGTGTATACCATCGATAACCGTTTTATGGCGATGGTGGTTACTGACCGTATTTCCGCATTTGATGTAGTCCTTCCTGAAGCTATACCTTTTAAAGGACAAGTTCTCAACCAGATTGCAGCAAAGTTTTTAACAGCTACACAAGATATCGTTCCTAACTGGGTTATTGAGGTCCCAGATGAAATGGTTACCGTAGGGCGGATATGTGAACCCTTTAAGGTAGAGATGGTGATTAGAGGTTACCTCGCCGGTCATGCCTGGCGAGAATACAGTGCTGGCAGAAGAACAGTATGTGGTGTGGCCTTGCCTGAAGGTTTAAAAGAAAACGACCAGTTGCCTGAACCTATCCTTACGCCAACAACGAAAGCCGCCGTTGGCCATGATGAAGATATTTCCAGAGAAGACATCCTTGCTAAAGGTATTGTTTCTCTTGTAGATTACGAAAAACTTGAAGCCTACACCAGAGCACTTTACCAACGCGGTACTGAAATGGCTGCTGAAAGAGGCTTGATCCTGGTAGATACCAAATATGAGTTCGGTAAAGCCGATGGTAACATATACCTGATCGATGAAATTCATACACCTGATTCTTCACGTTATTTTTACGCAGAAGGTTACCAGCAGCGACAAGACAACGACGAACCTCAGAAACAGTTGTCAAAAGAGTTTGTGAGAAAATGGTTAATTGAAAATGGCTTTCAGGGTAAAGATGGACAAGTAGTTCCTGAAATGACACCTGCAATCATTGACTCCATTTCTGAACGATACATTGAGCTTTATGAGCAAATTACCGGCGATCGTTTTGTAAAGAATGAAGCTGAACAAATTTTGGACAGAATTGAACAGAATGTGTTGACTTGTGTAAATAAGTTAATTTTATTAGCGTAATTTGGTATAATAAACATTAAGATGATGAAGTTTTCAGTAGATAAACACGAAAAATATGTTGTTATAACCTTGAATGAATCAAGCTTTAGCAACGAGATTGCACCTCAATTAAAATCTGAGTTTATTTTGTTGAATGCTGAAGGTTATTGCAACATTGTACTGGACTTATCGCAAGTTATTAAATGCGATGATTCTCAGGACCTGAGTAGCTTATTGATTGGCGACAGGTTATGCAAGAAAGCAAATGGCCTTTTTGTGGTTACGGGTGTAAAGAAAGACATTGCAGCCATACTGGAAATATCAGGCTTAAATCAATCTTTAAATATTGTGGCCAAGCTTGCGGAAGCCACAGATCTGATCTTTATGGGTGAGATAGAAAAGGAGTTGTTGGGAAGTTTTGATCAGGATAATTAATGAAGTTTGAAGTTACCATTTTAGGCAGCAGCTCTGCTACCCCAGTACACAACAGAAACCCAACGGCACAACTTTTAAATTGTAACGAGAAGTTTTATTTGATTGATTGCGCGGAAGGCACACAACAGCAGCTCATTAAATACAATATAAAGGCTGGTAAAATTGATTATATTTTTATCAGCCATTTACACGGAGATCATTATTTCGGTTTAATAGGCTTGCTTTCCAGCATGCACTTAAACGGACGTGTGAAACCTGTAAAGCTTTTCGGTCCCCCGGCATTGCTCGAAATTCTCGAGCTGCAATTCAGGCATTCTGAAACCGTTTTAAAATTCCCTATAGAATTTACAGCACTTACCGCTGATGTTCCCAAGGTTATTTTTCAGAATGCAGACCTGACGGTAGAAACCATTGTGCTCAACCACAGAATTCCATGCACAGGTTTCAAATTCAGCCAGCAGAAAAGAGCACGTAAACTGATCATTGAAAAGTTAGAGGCAGAAAATATTCCTATTGAATACTTCCCGCTTTTAAAAAGAGGGTTAAACCTCGATCTTCCAGATGGTACTGTAATACGTAATGAAGATTACACCACAGACTCCGAAGCAACTAAGTGTTATTGTTATTGTTCAGACACTTTAGCCGATGGCAGTTATCTTCCACAGTTAAAGAGCTGTACGCTGTTGTATCACGAAGCCACCTTTCTACATGAGTTATTAGACCGCGCCAATGTTACCCACCATAGCACCGCCTTGCAAGCAGCAGAGGTTGCTAAACAGGTTGGGGCACAGCAATTATTAATCGGTCACTTTTCCTCTAGATACAAAACGCTTCAACCTTTATGGGAAGAAGCGAGTTCAGTCTTTAAAAATACGGTATTAGCAATAGAAGGCAGCACGATCACTATTTGATCCTGCTGCCCTTTATCTTATTTATCTTTTTTACCTCCGCCACCAAAAACAGAGAAGTGTACATAGCGTTTTGGATTCTCTTTCAAGTCTATAATTAAATTATCAAGATTTTTAGATGCGCTGTTCAGGTTTTCATACATCCTGCTGTCATTGATCAACAAGCCTAAACTTCCTTTGCCGTCATTAACTTTACTTACCACGTTTTGTAAATCAGCCACTGCTTTATTTGCGTTGTCGATAGTCTGTTTAAAGTTTGCGGCAGCAACCTGATCGGTAACATTGCTGATGTTATTTAAAATACCATTGATCTTCTCGTTGTTGTTTTTTAAGTTATTAGAGATCGACTGTACATTGGTCAGGATGGCGGCAATTCTGCTGCCTTCAGTGCCTACCAGCTTATCGATTTTAACGGAAGTGCTTTCCAGGTTACCCAATGTTGCAGCGATGCTGTTAAAGCTCTTGTTTACGTTTCTCTGGAAATCAGGATTCATAATGGTGTTTACACTGGTTAGAATAGAATCCATCTTTTCGATAATGGCTTCAGCTTTCTTCTGTACAGGTTGCACAGCTTCCATCAAATTTTTCTCTACATTAGCATTTAACGTGTCGCCATCCTTTGCAAAAACCCTGTCATTACCTAACACCATAATGATAGCCTTGCTGCCTAAAAGGTCAGTGCTTTCCAGTCGGGCTATACTATTGGTAGGGATATCATACTGTCCGTTAATTTTTAAGGTGGCTACAATTTCACCGTTAGGCTGTAACTGCAGTTTATCAACCCTTCCAATCTGGAAGCCATTAATTAATACTGGTTTTGATACGCCTAATCCGTCTACACGTGAATATCTTGCGTAAAGTACTGTTTCATCTGTAAATATGGCATTTCCTTTAAGAAAATTGTATCCAATGAATAATAAGGCTATAGAGGAGGCAGCCAGAATGCCAACTTTCGTTTCGTTTGCTATTTTCACGTATGTATGTACTTAGTTTGTATCGTTTCTTTTCTTGTATACTTTAACGGCATTAAATATGGAGTTTACAATTTCCTGCTGCCCTTCAAAAGAGTTCATGTAGTGCTCTTCATCCGGATTGCTGATAAATCCAATTTCAGTTAAAACAGCCGGCATGCCACAGCGCTGTAATATTAATATACCCTGTTCTTTAATCCCCCTGTTAACCCTTTTATCTACCTGGGTATAATTGTTTTGGATCAAGCCAGCCAGTTGCATGCTTTTATCTCTAAACTTATTTTTAAACAAAGATAAGATAATAAATGTTTCAGGATCACTAGGATCATATCCATCGTAATTAGCCTTGTAATTTTTTTCTAGTTTAATATCCGCATTTTCCCTGATGGCGACATTTTGTTCATCTATACGGTGCATCCCGGCAACAAAAGTTTCCGTGCCTTTGGTAATTCTATTCTTCGCTGGCATGGAATTACAGTGTATGGAGATGAATATATCAGCTTTAGCATCATTTGCAATAGCTGCTCTTTTGTAAAAATCAACATCTACATCTGTTTTGCGGGTATAGAGGATTTTCACTCCCGGCATCTCCTCTTCAAATTTCTTGCCTAATTTTAAGGCAACGGCTAAAGCAACATTTTTTTCTAACGAAAAGGAGCCTGCCGCCCCCGGTTTTCTTCCACCATGCCCGGCATCAATCACTATGGTTGATACTTTGTAGTTACTTTGAGCAAATAAGGATTGACTGCCTATCATCGCCAAAACAACCATCAAATAACAACTTCTGTTCCATCTCATCACAATTCTCTGTATTTTATTATTACTTAATTAAAGTTTTTCGCCCTGTTAATGTTCAACAGAAGCTTTATATCGTTGTATGGCCTTCAATAAACCATTCACCATTTCAATTTGTCCTTCCGGGGAGTTCATATAGTCCTCTTCAGAAGGGTTACTGATGAAACCAATTTC
>NZ_JAZQPU010000167.1:0-3659 GCF_045628745.1 Pedobacter sp. | reverse complement strand
CTCAAGGTATTTCCCTCCAGTATTTTAGCCCATAAAAATGAAAAGGCGCTCTTACAGTTTTTAGTGCTCGGTTATATCACTGCCCCTGATTCTGCTTATCAAAATGTTTATAAACTAGAACCCGGTTGTTACCTGGAGTATAAAAAGGGCAAGCTCCTCATCACCAGGTATTGGTCTGTTATAGATCAAACTACACACAACCCTTATTTTGTTAAAGATTACCAGCATGCCCTAAAAATTGTAGAAGAGGAATTGCAGCGTGCAGTAGAAATGCAAATGATGGCAGATGTTAATGTGGGTTGTTTTTTAAGTGGCGGTGTAGACAGTTCCCTGATTGCTGCACTGGCGCAAAAAAGCTCTCCAGTACCCATTAAGACCTACTCCATGGGCTTCAAGGAACAGGGTTTTGATGAAAGCGGCTATGCAACTGCGGTAGCCAAACATTTAAAAACAGACCACCAGAACCTGAGCTTTGAACCTGAAGATCTGCTGGACCTGATTACCAATTTCGACTTTTATTTTGATGAGCCCTTTGGTGATTTCGCCTCTTTACCTTTAAGCATATTGTGTAAAAAAGCAAAAGAGCAGGGTATCACGGTAGCCTTGTCTGGTGATGGTGGCGATGAATTATTTCTTGGTTATGAACGTTATACTTTTGCCACCCGGTTCTACCGCCTTTTTAAAGATAAACCCGAAATTTTAAGGCAACTGTTTGCCGGCGCCCTGCGCCTTACTCAACAGGAAAAGGCCTTAAAAATGGTCTTTCCCATCAAAAAACCTACACTACTCAACTTTTACCAGGTTTATGCGACCACCATTAAACCCTGGGACCTGCAAATGATGGTGGATAAAGTTTTTATAAAGCAGCATTTTGGAAAAGAGGACATCACCTTTACCGATATTTTACCTATCCCCAAAACACTTGCGCTTGAAAATGAGAAAGACTTGAGCAACATTGACCTGTTATGGAACCTGCCGGATGAGATGCTGACCAAATCTGACCGTGCTTCCATGCGCTTTTCACTCGAATTAAGGGTGCCCATGCTTGATGCCAACCTTATTGAGATTTCCAGGGCCATTCCTCATCATTTATTGTTAAAGGACGGCATTAAAAAATCCATATTAAAAGATATTCTTGCCAAACATGTACCCAAGGCCCTATTCGACCGTCCTAAACGAGGCTTTAGTGTGCCTATTGGACTATGGTTCAGGAATGAACTTAAAGCTGAACTTTTAGAATTAAACCAGGGCTTGCCGGCCTTTTTAAATAAAGCTTACGTGGATCGCCTAATCCATGAGCACCTTTACCTCCATAAAAACCATACTTATACCCTGTGGAATTTAATGAGGATTAAAAAGTTCTACAGCCATCAACCAAAACCTGCAGCCGAAGTATACATGGATTAGCGGCCACCCCGGCCAAGATAACATTTCTTTAATTGAGGAGAACACCCTAAATTAGCCTGTTCTAAATTCACTCATGAAAACTGCATCTTTAAAAAGCACTTTATCTATCGCTTTCCTTCTATTAGGCAGCGCGACTACTTCGCTACAGGCCCAAGTACTCAACTCCAGGCAAATAGATAGCTTGGTTAACAAAACCATCAGCACTTTTAATGTGCCCGGAATTGCTGTAGGCATCGTTAAAGATGGCCAGCTGATTCATGCTAAAGGCTATGGTTTGCGCTCTATAAATAGTAAAGCGAAGGTTGATGAGAACACCTTGTTTGGCATTGCTTCTAACAGTAAAGCTTTTACTGCCGCTGCTTTGGGGATTTTAGTAGACGATAAAAAAATAAGCTGGGATACGAAGGTAACTGACATCATTCCTGAGTTTAAACTTTATGATTCTTTTGTAACGCAGGAGTTTACCATTCGTGACTTGTTAACCCACAGAAGTGGATTGGGTTTAGGTGCCGGGGATTTAATGATCTGGCCAGATTCAAGTACTGTAACCAAAAAACAGATGATTCATAACTTAAGGTACCTCAAACCTGTTTCATCTTTCAGGTCTCAATATGATTATGATAATTTAATGTATATCGTTGCCGGTGATATTGTAAGCCGAGTAGCAGGAATGCCTTATGAAGATTTTGTGGAAACAAAAATCATTAAGCCATTGGGCATGACTAAAACGGCAGATTCTTGGTACCGCCTGAAAGATAAAAGCAACATTATCGATGGACATGCCCCTATTGATGACCGCTCCCTGGTTACTGTAGGCCTAAGTTTTACAGAATTAGCCAACCCTGCTGGTGGCATTTATTCTAACATCACCGACATGAGCAAGTGGGTAATGGCACAAATTAATGAAGGTAAATATGGCGCCAAGCTGGAAAAATCTTTATTTAGCAAAGAAGTACACAAGGAAATGTGGACACCACAAACGATTATTAAAGGTGGCTCCCCTTACAACACCCACTTTAGCAGCTATGGTTTAGGCTGGTTTTTAAGCGATGTAAATGGTTATTTTCAGGCATCACATACAGGAGGCCTGGCGGGCATTGTTACCCAGGTAACCATTTTACCGGAGTTGAAATTGGGAATCATTGTATTAACCAACCAGCAGTCAGGCGCTGCCTTTACCGCCATTACCAATTCCATCAAAGATGGCTATTTTGGAATTAAAGGAAAAGACCGTATCAAACAATACAATGATACACGACTTGCCGGAGAACAGAAAGCGAAAGAAATTACAGAAAAAATTTGGACTGATATTGCTGCACAGCAAAAATTAGCCAGTGCAAATAGTGCACTTCAAGGTATTGAAGGTGTTTATAAAGATCCATGGTTTGGCGAAGTAACCATTACACGGAAAGATGATGACTGGTATTACACGGCTAAGAATTCACCAAAGCTTCAAGGCAAAATGTTTTTCTATAAGGGTAATACCTTTATTGTTAAATGGAACGAAAGAAGTTTAGAGGCTGATGCTTTTGTTACCTTCTCTTTAGATTACAATGCAAAACCTCAGGGTTTTAAAATGATGGCCATTTCGCCATTAACAGACTTTAGTTTCGACTTCCAGGATTTAGATTTTAATCGTTTGATAGATTAATTAACGGGAAAAATAGCCTGAAAGTGGTGCCTTTATTGACTTCGCTGCTGATGGCTATTTTTCCTCCTAATGTTTCTACATGGGTTTTAACCATAAACAAGCCCATTCCCTTCCCTTCCACATGGTTATGAAAGCGTTTATATAAACCAAATACCTGGTCTCCTTTTTTAGCCATGTCTATTCCCATTCCATTATCCTGGTAGGTTAAAACAAGGTTACCGTTATGAAGACTTGATTTAATGGTAATTAAAGGTGCTATATCAGCCTGCCTGTATTTGATGCTATTGGATATAAGGTTGAAAAATATACTCTGCATATAGCTTTTCAACGTCACATGCTCATTGATTTCTTGAAAGTCAACCTTTATCGTGGCCTTCTCCTTGTTCATCAAATTTTTGATGCTGTGGTGGATGTTTTCAATCAACTCTGAAAATACGATTTTTTCTTTTCGCTCATCAATGATATTTTTCACTTTTAAAATAGAATTCAAGTCCATAATGGTTGAATCCAGTAAATTTATCGATACAGAAAGCGCATCATTCAACATTTGCTTCACTTCCTCAGCATGAGAGTCATCTTTTAATTCTTTCACTATACCAAT
>NZ_JAZQPU010000166.1:0-1736 GCF_045628745.1 Pedobacter sp. | reverse complement strand
CATTACAGTGTTCAAAAAAACCTCCATCTATTGAACATGCCAAATATCACCATCAGCAGCCAGGAAAATGGGGAAATTGACTATGAAGACCTGGAAAATACAATTCGGATGAACAGGCACATGCCCGTTATTATCTTTGCCAACATCGGCACTACCATGACAGAGGCAAGGGATGATATAGGAAAAATAAAATTGATTCTCAAAAAACTGGCTATCAGACATTATTATATTCATTCTGATGCGGCTTTATCAGGAAGTTACAGTGCATTAATTCAGCCAAGACCCTCATTTGATTTTGAGGATGGTGCAGACAGTATTGCTATTAGCGGACACAAATTTCTGGGCTCTCCAATGCCATGTGGTATTGTTGTGGTTAAAAAGTCAAACCGCGACAGGATTGCAAGATCAGTGGCATACATTGGATCTATTGATACCACAATATCAGGATCAAGAAATGGGCATACCCCTATCTTCCTTTGGTATACCATCAAAAAACTGGGTATCCAGGGATTAAGAAACCGGGCGGAGGGCTGTTTGGAAATTGCTGAATATACAGTAGAAAGACTGCTGAGTATTGGGGTACCCGCATGGCGGAATATCAACGCCATCACCGTTAACTTCCCTACGCCTGACGTTAAAATTCTACGTAAATGGCAACTTGCCTCCGAAGGTGGAAATTCTCATATCATTTGCATGCCGAATATCACCAAAGAGCAGATCAATGAATTTATTGAAGAATTAATTAATTGTAGAAATGAATTTCGACCGCAGCCTGTCGTAGCATAAAGCTTAAATTGCCTCCTTTACCATGCTATGAATCTCACCCAGCGTTTTCTCACTAAAGTTATGATTGCCATCTAACCATTTATTAACTTCAGAAACTGGAAAGTCAATAATATTCGCCAGTGTATCACTGTCAAAACCTTTTTCTGTTAAAATGGATCTTATTTTACCAGCGGATTCAATATTTATTTTGGTTAACTTTTCTATGGCTGGATTTCCTTTTTCTGCTAGCCAGTTGGAAACCATATCGTCGTTTGGTACTTTCATTCTATTTTAAATTTTCAGCAAAGATCAGAAAATTCAAATAGATACGTTTGAGAAAAATCAAAATTTTGGAATAGAAAGATACAGCCAATATAATGACTTGGGTTTGAGCTGGATCATTAAAACATGCTATAACAGTAACAACCTATATTTCAAGCATATATCAATGGAAATTTCCAATATAATTTAAAAGCTTAAAATCTTAATTATCTTCAAGAATAATTTAATAATTTATCGATAAATTAATTATTATTGCATTAAATCTAAAGATAACTAATAAAAAAAACGCTAATCTTATTAACGCTCCTCTGTTCAAGTTTATTAACCATGGCACAATATGAAAATGCCAAACAAGTATTTGAAAGTCCAAAACTAAAAGAAGCTGTAAAATCACACAAAACGGTAGCAATTTTACCTTTTCAGATTAGCCTAACTTACAAAAAACTGCCAAAGAATTTCGATTTAGAAACAAATAAGCAGAAAGAACAAGCTTTGGCTACCTCTATCCAATCGAGTATGTACACCTTCCTCCTGCGCAAAGCAGACAGTTATACCGTGGAATTTCAGGATGTTGAAAAAACAAATGTACTACTTAAGAAAAAAGGCTTAACCGATTCTTTGAGTGTCTATACAAAAGACGAAATCGCAAAAATCCTTGGCGTTGATGCCGTTATCTCTGGGAAATATGA
>NZ_JAZQPU010000165.1:0-1882 GCF_045628745.1 Pedobacter sp. | reverse complement strand
TTGCAGACCTTTCTGCCGGAAAAGTGGAGGTGAGCTACAAAACTAATGTCCCGGTAAAATTGGGCGAAGGGCGGCTGAATGAAAATATCATTATCCCTGCAGCCTTCGAAAGAGGGCTGCATACTTTAAAGCAGTTTAGCGAAGAACTGAAAAAACAAGGTGTTGAAATGCTGAAAGCAACGGCAACCTCGGCCGTGCGCAGTGCTATTAATGGTGCCGACTTTGTTAAAGCCGTCAAAGAAAGCACAGGCATTGACATAGAAGTTATTTCTGGCGAGCAGGAAGCTGCTTATATCTTCAAAGGTGTACAGGCAACGGGTGTATTGAAAAATACCTCGCTGGTAATGGATATTGGCGGTGGCAGCACCGAATTTATTATCTGCAAACCTGATGAAGTACTTTGGAAAAAAAGCTATAACGTTGGCGCTGCCAGGTTAATGCAGGCTTATTTTAATTCAGACCCCATTTCAAAAGAAGATCAGTCTGCTATTAACCAACATTTAACTAATCTACTGGCAGATTTGAAGCTTGCCTGTAAACAATACCAGCCTACTGTTTTAGTAGGTTCTGCAGGGGCTTTTGAAACCTTCGCAGAAATGCTTAACCCCGGTCTTGATTTAAAAAACCTGGCCACCACTCCTATTGATTATGCCGGCTACCGCCAACTCGCAGAGACCTTAATAAACTCTAACCATGAGGAAAGAGCCCAAATGAAAGGTTTAATTCCATTGCGTGTAGATATGATTGTGATGGCCTCGCTGCTTACCAATTATGTGCTTGAAGCGATGGACTTAAAAAACATTCAGCTCTCTACCTATGACTTAAAAATGGGTATTTTATACAGCTTCCTTCCCTTACCTCCTGCTCTAGATAGCAGAAAGGGCAGCATATAGTTTTTCGGTAGGCAAGCCCATTACATTGGTATAAGAACCTGCAATTTTTTCTACGGCCACCATACCTATCCAGTCCTGCACGCCATAAGCACCTGCTTTGTCGTATGGATTGTAGTTGTCGATATAATATTGGATCTGCGATTGGCTCAGCTCTTTAAAGTAAACCTCTGTTACATCGTAAAATGACAAAAGCTGGTCTGCATAACAAAGGCTCACGCCTGTATAAACTTCATGGCGGCTCCCAGAAAGTTTGGTCAACATCGCTAATGCATGTTCCGCATTTTCGGGTTTACCTAAAATCTCCTGTTCATAAGCCACGATGGTATCAGCAGTGATGACAATAGAACCCTCAAAATCATCACGGAAAGCAGCAGCTTTCTTTTCGGCTATGTAAACAGCAATTTCTGCCGGACTTAAACCTTCAGGATAACTTTCATCTACCTCTTTTAACACCACCTCAAAATCAAGGTCCATTAGTTTCAGTAATTCTTGTCGGCGGGGAGATTTTGAAGCAAGGATAATAGGAAGGCTCTGTGTATACATTTTTTAAAATTTAAGCAAAAATAATAAAAGCGGCATGAAGCCGCTCTTATTATTTTAAAAAATCAAACAATGTAAACTCAAACTACATTTTCTTGTCACCGCGTTGACCTCTATGATCGCCACGTTTTGCCATAGCTGCTTTTCTTTCTGCTTTTATGGCTTCATATTCTTTTTTCTGATCTGCAGTTAATACAGCACCAATTTTTGCTTCCTGAGCTTCCATAGCCGCTTTCATCTCTACACGTTTAGCTTTTTGATCGGCACTATTAGCTTCCATCTTTTTAGTCATCTGGTTAGCTTGCTCTGTATAGATAGCTAAAACCTGGGCTTTCTGTGCTTCAGAAAGTTTAAGTTTTTCGCCAAGTCTTTCTGTTTGTTTTTTTGCTCTTTCTTCTGGGGACATCATTTTGCGACCACCATCTTGTGCGTTAGTCAAGGTAATCACA
>NZ_JAZQPU010000164.1:0-3104 GCF_045628745.1 Pedobacter sp. | reverse complement strand
CACAATAAAAGAGATATCAAACCTTATCAATCATGAGCATTTATCAGCATATAAAAGAACAGGCTTACCTGGCAAACATGCAACTGCCAAAGTTAAACCTGGTTTTATTTACCTTCGGCAATGTGAGTGCCGCCGACAGGGAAAAAAATGTTTTTGCCATTAAACCCAGTGGTGTTCCTTATGAGGAGCTTACTGCAGATAAAATGGTGATTGTGGACTTTGATGGAAATACCATAGAGGGTGATTTACGTCCATCATCAGACACAAAAACGCATGCCGTCCTTTACAAAAACTGGCCTGAAATTGGCGGAATTGTACATACACATTCCACCTTTGCTACGGCTTGGGCACAGGCACAAAAACCAATCCCTATTTTTGGTACTACGCATGCTGACCATTTAACAGTTGATATTCCTTGTGCCCCTCCTATGGGTGATGACATGATTAAAGGCAATTATGAATATGAAACAGGCTTTCAGATCATAAACCATTTCAAAAGTCTGGGTTTAAGCTATAAAGAGGTAGAAATGATTTTGGTGGGTAACCATGCGCCATTTACCTGGGCTAAAACAGCAGAAAAAGCAGTCTACAACAGTGCCGTGCTGGAAGCTGTGGCCCACATGGCCTTGCTTACTCAACAGATCAACCCACAAGCACCAAGATTACAGGATTCGCTGATCGAAAAACATTATGAGCGTAAACATGGCAGCAATGCTTATTACGGACAAGAATAAATTTATTTTTAAACAAGAGCAAAATATATAATGATTGATTTAAAGAAATTAGAAGTTTGGTTAATCACTGGTACACAGCATTTGTATGGTGAAGAAACTTTAAAACAAGTGGCAGACCATGCACAGCAGGTTGCTGAGTCTTTCAACAACAGTAAAGAGGTTTCTGTTTCTGTTGTCTACAAACCTATTGTAAAGACTACTGAGGAAATTTTTGAAACTTTACAGTCTGCTAATATGGCTGAAAATTGTATTGGTGTAATTACATGGATGCACACCTTCTCTCCCGCCAAGATGTGGATCAGGGGTTTAAATGTGCTTCAAAAACCATTGTTACACTTACACACACAATTTAACCGTGATATTCCCTGGAGTACCATCGACATGGATTTCATGAACACTAACCAGAGTGCTCATGGTGACCGTGAATTCGGCTTTATGGTTACCCGTATGCGTAAAGATCGTAAGGTTGTTGTTGGTCATTGGCAAGATGCCGAAGTATTAAAACAGATTGATACCTGGTGTAGAGCTGCTGCTGGATGGTATGATTGGCAAGGTGCCAAGTTTGCCCGTTTTGGCGATAACATGCGCTTTGTTGCCGTAACAGATGGCGATAAAGTTGAGGCGGAAATGAAATTTGGCTTTTCAGTTAACACTTATGGTATTGGCGATTTAGTTGCTGTGATCAATAGCATTCCTGAAGAAGCTATTCAGCAGTTATTGGCCGTATATAAAGAAAGCTATACAATGGCTGATGATTTACGCGCCGGTGGTGAAAGACATGCTGCTGTATACGATGCTGCGAAAATTGAACTTGGCTTAAGAAAGTTCTTGACTGATGGAAATTTTAAAGGTTTTACTGATACGTTTGAAGATCTTCATGGCATGATTCAACTTCCCGGAATTGCCGCACAGCGCTTAATGGCTGATGGTTATGGTTTTGCCGGTGAGGGAGATTGGAAAACGGTGGCTTTAGTGCGTGCATGTAAAGTAATGGGTGCCGGTTTACCTGGCGGTAATGCTTTTATGGAAGATTATACTTATCATTTCGACCCGGCCAATTCCATGGTTTTAGGTTCGCATATGCTTGAAGTTGATGCTTCATTAGCTGCTGGCAAAGCAAGCCTGGAAGTTCATCCGCTTGGCATTGGTGGTAAGGCTGATCCTGCACGTCTGGTATTCAACGTTGCTGGTGGCGATGCCCTTAATGCTTCTTTAATTGACATGGGAAACCGTTTCCGTTTATTAGTCAACGAAGTAACCGCTGTTAAGGCAGAACACGATTTACCTAAGCTTCCTGTTGCACGTGTTTTATGGAAACCATTACCTGATATGAAAACAGGCTGCGCAGCATGGATCTATGCTGGTGGTGCACACCATACTGCATTTAGCCAGAATTTAACTACAGAACATTTGTTAGATTTTGCTAATATTGCTGGTATAGAATACATAAACATTGGTGCTGACACTAAAATAAACCAGTTTAGAAATGAACTACACTGGAACGATGTTTTCTTTAAATAAAACATTTATAAAATAAGCAATAGCGGTATAGCTGTTTCAATAAATAAAAGTGCCTGTATCATCATCATGAGCAGGCACTTTTTTTTACGTCTTCTTTGGAAACATGAGTACTACCTTATTAATCCATAACTCATCATTAACCCATCACCAGCATACATACTTTAGCTCCTCCTGATATGGGACGGGTCTATTATCGGATTTCCGGTAGCAAACCCGTAGCAAGTCCCTATCAAATAGGTCTTTGATCAACACCAAAGGTTAAGTAACAGCTAATCAACAGCTAGCCAAAGGTTATTAAACCAACTGTCGTAAACAACCCTTTATCTGTCGCATAATTCTGCTTAAATACCATGAATACAACTTATTTTTACTCAAATAGCATTTACATAAATCACACAGGCTGAGCGATAAAATTAGCAATCATATTTTTAGATTGATTGTTTTTTCCTGACCTGCGTATTTAAAAATCAGTATAACCTTAAAATTTTAAGTCATGGTAAAGATGAATCCTTATTTGAATTTCGACGGCCAAGCCGAAGAAGCTTTTAATTTCTACAAATCTGTTTTTGGTGGTGATTTTGAAGGTGGTATCTTCAGAATGGGCGAAGCACCAGGTATGCCTATTACAGAAGAAGAAAAAAACAGGGTAATGCATGTTTCGTTACCAATTGCGAATGGCTACACATTAATGGCCTCGGATAACTGTCCTTCCATGGGTCAACAGCTCATTGTTGGCAATAACAATTACATTTCCTTGCATCCAGATAACCAGGAAGAGGCCGATCGCTTATTCAATGGCCTATCTGCTGGCGGAACCATAGAAATGCCAATGGAAGATACCTTTTGGGG
>NZ_JAZQPU010000163.1:0-2586 GCF_045628745.1 Pedobacter sp. | reverse complement strand
ACGAGATGGGCAGACCGGACCTTGAAACACAGCCGGATGAGGTCAGGGAAGGACAAGCGGCGAGAAGACAGAGAGAAAAGCTTGTTCTACCACGCCTGCCGAATACCAACGACATCATCGTTCCAGAGATTCAAGCCTCAGGCATCTACAAGATGCTTCTCGACTTCGGATTGACACCAGAGGAAGCTCGCAAGGTAGCTCACAACTATTCGGAGATGAATTTGAGCTTGAGCAGTTGTGCTCGGCTTTTAAGGGCGGGTACTAACTTGAGTCAGGAGATTCCGGAAGATTATGTGGATGAGCCTGGGGCAGGAGATGTCTTTAGGCACAGGAGCAGGGTCGGCTCGATTGTGTCTAGGATTGAGAAGACGGCGCATTATCTCAGTAAGTCTTGTTCGAAATTCTTTTTGTTATTTATAAAGCGTTTATACTTTACTCCTTTGTATAAATAAAATTCTTTCAAGTTCGTTCGTACATATTGGAGTAGATTTTTAAGTATTTATTGCTTATAAAAGTTGTTCGCACATATTTGAATGGCTTCAAAAGTCCATCAAATTGCAAGTTTTTCGAAAAGATATACTAACATTTAACAATCATAGGTGAAACCGAGATTGCTCAGTTTACCAAGCTTCTTAGCAACATTGGCAATGAACACCTCATTCGTGAGACATTTCAAAAGCTTTCTGATGACTTCGAAGCTATGGAAACCTGAAAGCCTGATTTAGTTCCTGAAACTTGCTTGCTATGGCAAATACCCACATCAACTGTGGTTGTTCCTCGAGAGTTTAGAAAACTTTCCACCACTGGGAAGTTTACCAAGCAATACCTGGGTATTGCAATGTGGACCGTGCACACAGCACGTGTTCAAAAAAAAACCATTAGGTTTTATCTCAAAAAGGCAACTTTACCAAAACTCAACTTCATATAAAGCTTTGAGATGGTTTAGTTTACTTTTTATTCTAGTTAGAAAATTTACATATTTTATAGTAGACAAAGATTTATGGCTGGCTTAAATAGCTTAATGAAACATTTTTATAAATTTCTAATATATTTATACATTTTAAAAATGGTTAAAAATAGTTTAATGATAAGACATTTTTATTAATATTACTATTTATTATATTATATATACTATAAAAAGAATTATTATATGAGCTAGTTTATCATTATAATTTTATATTAAATTAATTTTTAAAATCAGCACAAAATTCTAACTATATAGCTTATATATTATTATAGCTATTAAGCTAGCTTTTGATTCAACCAGTATATTATGATAATATGCTAATGGAAGTCGAAGTTATTGTATTGCCACTTTAAGAAGCAGCTTATCCTGGCTAATCTCTGTGCAGGAAGCACTTTATGCTAGTATTCAAATTCAGCCACTGGCAAAGTGTAAAGTGCATCTGCATAAGTGTTGGTGAATTGGCTATGGTAGTGGTTAAAAGCAGAGGAGGCAGTTTATAACTAAATGAATTAAGCTATTGGAATATAATTTAAAACATAATTCTTTTAAAGAATGGTAAAGAATGGCAAGATTGTAGTGGGGTTGAAGTGGCACCATGTTAGTATTGACTTATAAAGTAGGTACAGCATGATAATGACAGTCTTATTCCGCTTAACAGGAAAACTTACTATAATAATGCTACAGAACTTCTATAGATATTTTTTTAGCTTTTATTAATATTATGTGCTTGCTCATTTGGATTCTATAAAACTGGTGCTTTAAACTAGTTTTTGGGATAACTTTTAAAAACTGAGTTTTATGGATTGTACTAGAGCTGTTAGGCCTCAACTTGTGGTATGCCTAAATATTCCTGTCTTTTGATATGGATAGTGTTACAGGCATGTCAAACAGCATAACTACTAGTCATATAATTGAAACAGCTTTAGATTTATTTAAGGTTGCTGTTGCTCATAGTCTATCTTAAGGCTGCTTTTATAGACTGGAGACAAAATTTCATGACTTCAAATAGTGCTGAGTTAATGCTTTTAAACTTTTAGCTTTTATATATAAAACATCGGTACTTGGCTCTAAACAAAATTTCTCATATAACTACAGATTGAGGAGAACTATGCATCCTGTTTGGTCTGCCATATATAGGCCTCAAAGCAATGTATCAATAGCTGAGTGAGTGACCACCAGCAAATCTCTACTGTTGCATGTAAACCTTTTTTTTCTGTCATGGTCGCTTTTTTCCTCCCATTTTTTTTACTAAATAAGGTTAAGTATGCTCAAGTATTGCCATTTAAATGAAGTACACTGCATCAGGTCGCCAGCCATCATGGCAGAATCTGGATTTGTTTTGACCCAGTTGCTCCTTCTGTCCAAATATTTTCTGCACAAGTTAGGGTTGAGGATATTCAGTTGCTGTCATGTTGATACAACATGAACTCTTTGCAAATCTTGGCGTTGTCTTTGGTTCTCCTAAGGTAGAGAGAGGTCTGCGCAATGAAGCATTTTACGTGCCTACTTTGCACATGATCTCTCCTTTCAAAAAGGTGTCCTGTCATGACTTCAGAAGGTCTTGGATGATTACGCTTTTCTTGCAAGTAAACCCAGTGCACAAATAGAGCTGGAGAGAG
>NZ_JAZQPU010000162.1:0-2823 GCF_045628745.1 Pedobacter sp. | reverse complement strand
AATCAATGAAGGATACCTCGCCAAAGAATTTAAAGGTATCTATAGAAAGAACGAGGATGATGCCTATGGTAGTTAATACAGAAACCAGGCTGCAAAGGATCATGACGCCTTCTATGAGCTTTTCGGAGGTGAATTTTCTTGCTGCCATAACTATTGCTGATTAGATAAAAGTTGCAGCAAATTAGCGCCAACTATAGATTTGTTTTCGAATACGGAACCTGTTTTTCCTTCTGTAAAGCGTTTGTACGACAGCTGGTAGGCTTTGTTAGGTAGAGGAACATAACCCACTTCTTTAGAAAGCGTTGCTGCCTTTTCCAGGTAAAATTTGATGAACTCCCTCACATAAGGTTTTTGTGCAGATTTGATATTAACATAGATAAATTCTGGTCTGGAGAGGGGCTGGTATTGACCGTTCTGAACGGTGATATCGGTTGGAAAAATAGCCTTGCTATCTGCCGTAAGTTTAACAGGAATGAGTTTAAGTTTGTCTTTGTTTTCAGTGAAATAAGCAAGACCGAAATAACCTAAACCGCCAATATCAGAAGTTACGCCCTGTACCAAAACGTTGTCATCTTCACTGGCTGTATAATCTCCCCTGGAGGCTTTTGCTTTACCATTGATGGCCTCGGTAAAATAATCATAGGTGCCTGAGGAGGTTCCTGCGCCATATAAATGAAGGGGAACGTCGGGCCAGGAATCACGCACCTGCTTCCAGCTTTTAACTTTATTCTGGCTTTCCGGCGACCACATTTTTTTGAGCTCCGCTACGGTGATGTCTTTTACAAAAGTGTTTTTCGGACTAACCACGATGGCCATGCCGTCATAAGATACCGGGATCTCTATGAATTTAATGCCGTTTGTTTTGGCGATGGCCAGTTCTGAAGGACTGATTGGGCGGGAAGCGTTGCTGATATCCGTTTCGCCACGCAAAAATTTTTTGAAGCCGCCACCTGTTCCAGAAACTCCAACCGTTACCCTGATGTCTCCCTGAACTTTTCTAAATTCTTCGGCCACCGCCTCTGTTAAGGGATACACGCTGCTGGATCCATCAATATTTATTTTGCCCTTGTAGGCTTTGAAGCAAGAGCTAAATAATAATAAAATACTGCATAGTAAATAAGTACATCTGGACATATTATTGCTTTTTGCGTCAAAGATTATTTAAGTCAATATAGGTTTAAAATATCTCTTTTTAAACCAAAAGGCAAGGTTTACTAAAGCAATAAGGGCAGGAACTTCCACCAGAGGGCCAATTACACCCACGAAAGCCTGACCCGAATTGATACCAAAAACGCCTATGGCTACAGCAATTGCCAGTTCAAAATTGTTCCCTGTTGCGGTAAAAGCAATAGATGTAGATTTAGAATAGTCAGCACCAAAATATTTGCCAGCAAAAAAGCTGGTGACAAACATGATAGAAAAATAGATGACTAAAGGAATGGCAATACGGATGACATCTGTAGGAAGCTGGAGTATCATTTCTCCCTTTAGGCTAAACATGAGTACAATGGTAAACAGTAATGCAATAAGGGTTACAGGAGATATGATTGGAATAAATTTTTTGTCAAACCATTCTTCGCCTTTTAAACGGATGAGGCTATACCTGGTGATGATGCCCATAGCGAAGGGGATGCCTAAATAAATGCCCACACTTTTTGCAATTTCTACAATGGTGATATCTACCTGCAGGCCATTGATGCCAAAATAAGGAGGAAGAACAGTGATAAATAGGTAGGCAAAGACACTATAAAAGAAAACCTGAAAAATGCTGTTCAAGGCAATTAATCCAGCAGCATATTCACGATTTCCATCAGCTAATTCATTCCAAACTACCACCATGGCAATGCACCTTGCCAATCCGATTAAGATCAATCCGACCATATATTCAGGGTAATCCCTCAAGAAAATAACAGCAAGGGAAAACATTAACAAAGGACCAATGATCCAGTTCAAAATTAAAGAAACGCTGAGTACTTTGATGTCTTTGAACACCTGCGCCATTTTCTCGTATTTCACTTTTGCCAGTGGGGGGTACATCATCAAAATGAGGCCAATAGCCAAGGGGATATTGGTGGTGCCGCTGGAAAAGGAATTGATAATACCTGCAGAGGAAGGAAAAAGAAAACCAATACTGACCCCAATGGCCATTGCCATAAAGATCCATAAGGTGAGGTACCTGTCAAGGAAGTTTAACTTTTTCTGCTGAACTAAAGGTATTGGCTGTGATAATTCCATTTGTTTTTGGGGGCTTAATGTTCTCTAAATAAGCCCATCTATGATGGATTGCAAAGTTAGGGAACGGTAGTGATTTTCAAAGAATTAGCGGTTATCATTAGGTTACGCTAATGTTAAGATATTATTAAATGTTCTCTTGAATAAATGCTGCGGTATAAGCTTTGATCAATTCTCTAACCTGACGGAATTGTTGCATCACTTCAAGAGCTGAGCCAGTGGCTTTAGCAGGGTCAGGGAAATTATAATGGAACTTTTTTGCATTGCTGGGAAAATATGGGCAGTTTTCTTGTGCATGATCACAAACTGTGATGAGGTGGTCAAAATCTATTTCTTTATATTCATCAATGAGGTTTGACGTGTGGGAAGAGATGTCTATACCATCCTCTTTCATGATCTCTATGGCTTTAGGATTTACACCATGTGTTTCTATGCCGGCACTGAATATTGCTGCCCGGTTTCCGGCAAATTTTCTTAAATAGCCTTCTGCAATCTGACTGCGGCAACTGTTACCCGTACATAATACAAGAATCTTTTTCATTAGCAACAACCACCTCCAGGCGTACAAACTGAAGCATCAGCTACAAGGTT
>NZ_JAZQPU010000161.1:0-1767 GCF_045628745.1 Pedobacter sp. | reverse complement strand
ACCTAATAAAGTAGCGATAGCAATATCGCGACCAGTTTTCAGCTGACCATCAGTTTGTAAAACTACCCTGCTGCGCAATCTGTTTTTCACAAGAGTCTGATGCGCTTCAGCTAAACCAAGTTCCCAGGGTAAACCAGCATGTTGAATAGAAGTTAAAGGAGATGCACCCGTACCACCATCGAATCCTGAAACCAGGATGACGTCTGCATGCGCTTTAGCCACACCGGCAGCAATGGTACCTACCCCAGCTTTAGAAACTAATTTTACATTAATTCTAGCTTCGCGGTTGGCATTTTTAAGGTCAAATATCAATTGCGCAAGATCCTCGATAGAGTAAATATCATGGTGCGGAGGAGGAGAAATTAAACCAACACCCGGTGTAGCATGACGGACTTTAGCAATCCATTCATCCACTTTATGCCCAGGTAATTGACCACCCTCACCAGGTTTAGCACCTTGCGCCATTTTAATTTGCAGTTCATCAGCATTTGTTAAATAATGACTGGTTACACCAAAACGTGCAGAGGCAACTTGTTTAATGGCAGAGCGCATAGAATCGCCGTTAGGCAATGGCTCGTAACGCAATTCATCTTCACCACCCTCACCGGTATTGCTTTTTCCACCAATACGGTTCATGGCAATCGCAAGCGTTGAATGCGCTTCGTGAGAAACCGAACCAAAAGACATGGCTCCTGTTGCAAAACGTTTTAAAATGCTTTCTACCGGTTCAACCTCATTTAAAGGAACCGCCGGACGGGTATATTTAAATTCAAACAATCCCCTGATGGTGAAAGCCTGTTTAGTTTGTTCGTTTACTAATTTTGAATATTGCTTATAGGTATTGTAATCGTTTCTACGGGTAGAGTTTTGTAACAAGTGGATGGTTTGTGGGTTGAACAAATGTTGCTCCCCTTTACGTCTCCATTTATAGTTTCCACCGGTAGGTAAAATTGTATCCGGACGATTGGCTTTTCCAAAGATACGGCTGTGCTTAATTAAAGCTTCCGTCGCAATTTCATCTAAACCTAAGCCGCCGATTCTTGATACAGCACCAGTAAAATAATTGTCTACTACACTTTTATGGATACCCAGGATTTCGAAAATTTGTGCACCATGGTAAGATTGTAAAGTAGAGATTCCCATTTTAGAGAAAATCTTCAATAAGCCATTGTTGATGGCATAAATATAATTTTGTATCAGTTTCTCTTTGGTCAGTGTGGTTTCGTCCTGGAAGCTTTTGATGGTTTCTAAAGCCAGGTAAGGATTTACCGCGGTAGCACCAAAACCAATTAAACAAGCAAAATGGTGAACTTCCCATACATCGCCTGCTTCCACTACAATACCTACGGCACCTCTATATCCTTTACGGATCAAATGGTGATGCACGGCAGATACCGCTAATAAAGAAGGTATAATGGCATGTTCAGAATCTACCGCTCTATCAGATAGCACCAATACCTGGAAACCATCTTCTACAGCATCAACTGCATAACGGCATAATCGATCTATCGCTTTAGCCATGGCACCTGGTTTGCCTGTTGCTCTGAAATACGTTTGTAAGGTTTTAGATTGGAAAACCCCGGTATCAATACTTCTTAGTTTTTCTTTGGTCAGTGTAGTTTCGTCCTGGAAGCTTTTGATAGTTTCTAAAGCGAGATAAGGGTTTACTGCTGTAGCACCAAAACCAATTAAACAAGCAAAATGGTGAACTTCCCATACATCGCCTGCTTCCACTACAATACCTACGGCACCTCTATATCCTTTACG
>NZ_JAZQPU010000160.1:0-8269 GCF_045628745.1 Pedobacter sp. | reverse complement strand
CCAATATTTATTTGTTAAATAATGTTAAGGACTTGAAAGGTTCAATGCCTTTATATAGCTTAGCGCCTAATTATTTTTAATTGACGTTATCGTATTATTAACTTATCTTTGCAGAATGTTTAAAATTAAACACATATTTTTATTAAGTTTCACTGTTATAGCACTAAGCATAGCAGGTTGTAAAAGCCAATTTGAGAAAATCAGGCTGAGCAATGATGTGGCCAAGAAGTACGCGGAAGCCATGAGACTTTATAAGAAAAAGGATTATTCTAAAGCCTTGATCCTTTTTGAAGACTTATCACAGAAATATAGAGGAAGAACGGAAGCTGAGGAGCTGAATTATCATTATGCCCTTACCTTATATAAATTAAAAGATTATACCACTGCAAGATTTCAATTTAAATACTTTGCGGATACCTACCCTACCAGCGTTCATGCTGAAGAATGCAGGTATTTAGGTGCTTATTGCTACTTTTTAGATTCACCAGAATATACGCTAGATCAGGAAAACACTTATAAGGCTATTGATGCCATGCAATTATTTATTAACTTATATCCAAAAAGTGAAAGAGTTGAAGAGGCCAGCAAGCACATTGCAACCTTACGTGGTAAATTAGAAGACAAAGCATTTGAAAATGCCAAAATGTATTACGATCTTGGAGATTATGACTTAAGTAATTACAAGTCTGCAGTTATCGCCTTGAAAAATGCACAAATTGATTTTCCGGATATTAAATATGCTGAAGAAATGGATTTGCTGATTGTTAAATCGCAGTACATGTATGCTAAAGCAAGTTATGAATTTCGCCAGGAAGAAAGATATGCTGAAGCTATAGGTTATGCCGATGAGTTTTTAGAGTCGCACCCTGAAAGTAAATTAACGCCAGAGGTTAATACCCTGAAAAGGGATAGTCAGGCAGGAATTGAGAGAGCTAAAAATATTTTAGCCACTCAAGAAGCTCAAATGGCAAAATACAAAGCCAACCTTGAAAAAGAGGCAAAAAAAGACAGTACCAATAAGTTGATTAAAAACCCAATAAAATAATGAATACTATTAAACCTGCTGTACCGAATACTACGGTAACGAGAAACGTAAATGATTTAGATCAAAAAACTCAGAATGTATATGAGTCTTTAGTCATTATTTCAAAAAGGGCTAATCAGATTTCAAACAACATTAAAGAAGAGTTACACGGCAAATTGGCTGAATTCGCTTCTGCAAATGATAACCTGGAAGAGATTTTTGAGAACAGAGAACAAATTGAAATCAGTAAACACTATGAGCGTATGCCTAAAGCAACGTTAATTTCAATTGATGAGTTCCTTAATGACAAGATTTATTACAGAAATCCTGCTAAAGAGCAAGAATAAATAAATGCATTGGCTTATCTTGCAGCATTAATTGCATTACTAAACCATGCTCAAAAATAAAAACATTATCCTTGGCGTTTGCGGCAGTATTGCTGCTTATAAAGCCGCAGTTTTAGTTAGGCTTTTTGTTAAAGCCGGCGCAAACGTCAAGGTTATTCTTACGACCGATGCGGCCAATTTCATTACGCCGCTTACCCTGGCTACCCTCTCTAAAAATCCTGTTTACACCCAATATTTCGAAGAAGAAACCGGCGTTTGGAGCAACCACGTAGAATTAGGTCTTTGGGCCGACTACCTCATCATTGCCCCTGCAAGTGCCAATACCATCGCTAAAATGGCTAATGGCCTTTGCGATAATCTTCTTAGTGCCGTTTACTTATCCGCCAAATGCCCGGTGTTATTTGCCCCTGCAATGGACCTTGATATGTGGAAACACCAGAGCACACAACAAAACATCAGTCAGCTAAAAAGTTTTAACAATATTCTTATTGCACCCAATAATGGAGAATTAGCCAGTGGTTTATTTGGTGAAGGCCGTATGGCAGAACCTGAAGAAATCATTACTTTCATCACCGCATTGATTAAAAAGGACCTGCCACTTTTAGGCAAGAAAGTTTTGGTTACTGCCGGCCCAACTTATGAAGCTATAGATCCGGTGAGGTTCATTGGCAACCACTCCTCTGGAAAAATGGGCTTTGCCATTGCCGATCAATTTGTAAAGCTAGGTGCCGAAGTAACGCTCATCAGCGGGCCTACAGCAGAAAAAAGCACACAGCAGCTCCACAGAATTGACGTTCAAAGTGCCTCGGAAATGTTGCAGGCTTGTGAACAGCAGTTTGCCACTAGCGATATTACCATTATGAGTGCTGCCGTGGCAGATTATACTCCTGTAGATGTTGCCACACAGAAAATCAAAAAGAACAACGGTGAACTCACCATCGCTCTCCAAAAAACAACAGATATCCTGGCACAGCTGGGTTCAAAAAAAACAGCAAAACAGTTACTGATTGGCTTCGCTCTGGAAACTGAGCATGAAGAAGAACATGCTAAAGCCAAACTGGTTAAAAAGAACCTTGATTTAATTGTGCTAAATTCTTTGAACGATAAGGGTGCCGGTTTCAAAACCAATACCAACAAGATAACGATTTTCAACAAAGACTTTGTTAAAAAAGAATTTGAAGTGAAATCTAAAACTGAGGTAGCTGTAGACATTAGCAAGGAAATATTAATGTTGCTGGGTAAATGAGGCGATGAAGAAGTTGATCCTCCTGTTGTTATTGACCTTAACGCTGCACAGCACTAAGGCACAAGAAATATTTGCCACCGTGCAAGTGTTAGCGCCCAGGGTACCTAATATGAGCCCATCGACATTGCTTCCCTTGCAAAATGCCATCAGCAATTTCCTCAATAACCACAAATGGACGAGCGAAACTTACCTGAGTTCAGAAAGAATCAATTGCAATTTAATCATTACCCTCACCGAATGGGATGGTGCAGCAGGTTATAAAGCCAGTGCACAGCTGCAAAGCTGGCGACCAGTCTTTGGCACTAGCTACCAGACTACGCTGTTAAATTTAAGCGACCAGTACTTCGACTTTAACTATAACGAAGGACAAGCATTGGACTTCTCTGATCAGACTTACCAGAGTAACCTTACTTCGCTGCTTGGTTTTTATGCTTATACAATTATTGGTACGGATAAGGATAGCTTTAGCAAGTTAGGTGGTGAACTTTACTATATAAAAGCACAACGTGTTATCCAACTGGCACAAAACAACGGCAACATGGGATGGCGTGCCGCAGATGGATTGAGAAACCGTTATTGGCTTAATGAAAACCTGCTTAGCAAAAGTTTTGAAGACCTCCGCAGCTTCAGTTACCAATACCACCGAAAAGGATTAGACTTACTCCAGGAAAATAAAATACAGGCTATTAAAGCCATGATCAGTTACCTCCCTTCTTTGCAGCAAATGGATCAGCAGCGTTTGGGCGCCGTTTTTAACCATGCTTTCTATGCTGCTAAAGCCACAGAGTTTGTACAGCTATTTACTATGGCTCCTACTCCCGATAAAATAAAAGCCTATAACCTTTTGACCAGTATTGACCCTGCCAACAGCAGTAAATACGACCAATTGAAAAACCTTCAATAAGCTTCTTTTTCCCTCCTCAAAAATAAACAAATAAATTTTTAAATATTATTTTGTTTATACGAACTTATTCGTAGATTTATATACGAAACAATTCGTATAACACAAATGGAAACCACAACACCCTTTAAACCAACCGAAAGTGAATTAGAAATCTTGCAGATCCTCTGGGAAAAGTCGGATTGTACTGTAAGAGAAGTACACGAAATTCTTGAACAAACCAAAGATGCCGGTTACACCACCACTTTAAAGCTGATGCAAATTATGCATGAAAAAGGTTTGGTTTCCCGCGACACCTCTTCCAAAACACATATTTACCGACCGCTGGTTAATCAACAAAAAACACAAGAGCAATTGGTCAATAAAATGATCAATAATGTTTTTAATGGGTCTGCTTCGCGACTGGTTATGCAAGCATTGGGCAACCACAATGCAAGTAAAGAAGAGATCGATTCTATAAAAGTTTATTTAGAACAACTCAGTAAAAAACAATAAAATGGAAGCATTGGTGAATAACATGATTAAAGCCACTGGATGGAGCATTTTTCATTCCCTCTGGCAAGGCGCATTATTATATGGGATGTTGGTACTCCTGTTTGTGATGATACCCACCCTGAGCGCAAAAGCAAAACACAATATGGCCTACGGCACCATGTGCCTGCTATTTGTTGGTTTTTGCGGCACTTTTTTTTCCTTGTTTACCTGGCCCCCTTTAAGTAGCGTTACCACTTCGCTTTCTTTCCATAACCAGCATGCCCTTAATTACAAGGCAGAGCAGTTTTTCCCACAATTGGTTGGCCTTTATACCGTAGGCTTAATCATGCAGGTACTGATTCTATCTACAGGGTATTTTAAAATCCTGAGTCTTAAGCATTCCTCTAAAATAGCCGTTCCACAAGCATGGAACGCTCTTTTTCAGGAGCTGGCACAAGGCCTCAACATTACTAAAAAGGTAGGCTTTTACCTCAGTGAACATGTAGCGGTGCCGCTGGTCATTGGCTTTATCAAACCTATTATTCTATTTCCTGTAGCCTTTGCCAACCAACTTGACCTGGCACATGTAGAAGCGATTTTGATCCACGAACTTTCACATATCCGCAGGAACGATTATCTGCTAAATATAGTAAAAACGGTAATGGAAACCATCCTTTTCTTCAATCCATTTACCTGGTTATGCAGCAACCTGATTGCCAGAGAAAGAGAGCACTCCTGCGATGACCTAGTTGTACAACACACGCATACCCCATTGACCTATGCCCATGCCTTGTTACAAATAGAATTGTTAAAAGAAAAGCAAACTCCTGTATTTTCAATGGCTGCAAGTGGAAATAACCAACACCTTTATCAGCGTATAAAAAGAATCACCAATATGAAAACGACCTACAGTACCGCAAAACAACAGCTATTTGCCATTGGCATCACCATGGCGATCATCATTTCCCTTGCCTGGGTAAGTCCACTTAAATCAGAAACCGGTGATAAAAAGAAAACGGCAACCTCTACTATGGTTGCTATGGAAAGCCGTATAACGAATGATGTTTTTCAGCAGGATAGCACAAAGAACAAAAAACACAAAGCAGATGTAAAGAAAAGTAAAGCGTTAAAGAAAAACATTGCTCCTCCACCTCCACCTGTAGAGCCAAGCATTGCTCCTCCAGCTCCACCCGTAGAACCACCAGCCTTAACAGAACCACCAGCATTGCCAGCTCCACCAAGCAAACCAGATGCAGCTGCAATGGCTCAGTATCGTGAAGAAATAAAGAAACATTTTAATTCTCCAGCGTGGAAAAAACAAATAGAAGATGTCAAAGTTCAAAGTAAGGCTTTAGCGAAACACTTTAATTCGCCTGAGTGGAAAAAACAACAAGCCGAATTGAGCAAAATGACTGTAGAAATGAAGAAACAATTTAACTCTCCAGCTTTTAAAAAACAAATGGAAGATGTTAAAATTCAAAGTCAGGCCTTAGCTCAACACTATAATTCTCCTGCCTTTAAAAAACAAATGGAGGATGTTAAATTTCAAAGTCAGGCGATGGCAAAACACTTCAATTCACCAGCCTTTAAAAAACAAATGGAGTTGAATGTGGAAGTTTGTACCGAGCTCAATGAAAAAGAAATAGAAGCACAAATTGAGAAAGAATTAAAGAACATCAAAATCAATCCTCCTAAAGAAACAGAAAAAAATAAATAAGTTCAGATCGTGTTTTATTCGTAAAGGATAAGCATCCATTGACTAAGTTTTTATAATTTAGCAAAGGATATGCTACAAAAACTTTCTATACGTAATTACGCTTTGATCGATAGTGTTGAAATGGAACTTGACAAGGGCCTCAACATTATTACCGGTGAAACTGGAGCAGGAAAATCAATCATGCTTGGTGCACTATCCCTGATATTGGGGCAGCGTGCAGAGACTAAATACTTTTTCAATCAGGAAAAGAAATGCATTATTGAAGGAACTTTTAAACTGAGCGGCGACAAATTAAAGCCGCTGTTTGAAGAACACGATTTAGATTTTCATGAAGAGAGTATATTAAGGCGCGAGATTTCCATTGATGGTAAATCCCGCGCCTTTATTAATGATACGCCGGTAACCTTAACAGTAATGAAACACCTTGGCGAGCGATTGATTGATATCCATTCGCAGCATGCCACTCGTGAGCTTAATGATCCGGGTTTTCAGTTGACTGTGGTAGATGGACTGGCCAATCATGAGGAATTGCTGAGCGACTACCGAGAAAATTTTAAGCTTTATAAAAAGCACCAGCAAAAGTTGCGCGAATTGCGTAAAAATGCTGATGAGGCCCGTAACAAGCAGGATTATGAACAGTTCTTGTTCAACGAACTAGAAAATGCTAACCTGCAACCTTCAGAACAGGAAAGTTTAGAAATAGAATTGAAGGCATTAAATAATGCGGAGGCAATAAAACGGAGCCTGGTGAACAGTTATCAACTGATCAATGAGGAAGAGCTTTCGGCAGTGCCGATGCTTAAAGAAGCTATTGGTCAACTGCACAGCATTGAAAGTTTCCATACCGACTATAGTGAACTGACAGAACGCCTGCGTTCTACCTTAATAGAACTGAAAGACATCAGCAATGAGCTTTCCCACCTGGAAGAGCATGTTGTATTTAACCCCTCCAGGATAGATGAAATTACACACCGCCTGGATACGCTGTATACTTTACAACAAAAACATCGTGTAAACACTATTGAAGAATTAATCAGCATTAAAGAGGAACTCTCTAACAACCTGAGTTTAATTTTAAGTGGCGATGAAGAAATAGAACGCCTGCATCATGAAACGGAAACGTTAAAAGCGCTTTTGGAGAAACATGCAGCTACCTTATCTATTAACCGCAGCAAATCTATTAAGGCCACAGAAAAACAGGTTGATCAGATTCTAACGCAGGCGGGCATGCCCAATGCAAGGATAAAGATTGAGCAAACCCTGTTGAAAGAACTTACCAAAGATGGTAAAGATAATATTGCCTTGTTGTTTTCTGCCAATAGTGGTCAGCCGCCAGCCCCTGTTGCAAAAGTAGCCTCTGGTGGTGAATTATCGAGGATCATGCTGGCTATAAAATCTATCCTGGCCAAACACAGTGACCTGCCTACATTAATATTCGACGAAATTGATACGGGTATTTCGGGAGAAACAGCTTTACGTGTAGGACAGGTAATAGGTGAACTGGAACGCAATATGCAGGTAGTGTGTATTACGCACTTGCCACAAATTGCGGCCAAAGGTAATGCTCATTATTTTGTCTATAAAAACGAAAGTGCTGAACGCAGTACCACGGGCATCAAAAGGTTAGACCGTGAAGGCCGCGTTTATGTCATTGCAGAAATGTTAAGTGGCAAGCCACCGGGTAAATCTGCCTTAGCCAATGCGAGAGATCTTTTAGACAAAGGACAATTAAACTATAAATAGCGGTGCTGAAACATTTATCAGGTCTTGTGCTCTTACTTTTGCTATACACCACTGGTTATGCACAATCTTTAAGCATTTCTGGTGTAGTAAAAGATAAAAGCGGAGAAGTGCTGCCTGGCGCAGGCATTTACCTTAGCGGTTATAAAACGGCTACGGTATCTAATAATGATGGTAAATTTATACTCAGCAACCTCAAACCCGGTAATTATGATGTGCTGGTAGAAATGATGGGCTACCTACCCTTTACCAAAAATGTCATTTTAAGTGATCAGTCTGCCAGCATCAACATCGTTCTGCAAGAGAGCAGCATCCAATTACGCGAGGTTGTCATCAGGGTAGATCCCAACCGTGAACAATACATCAACCAATTTAAGGAATTCTTTATTGGCAAAACACCCAACGCCAAAAAGTGCAAACTGCTCAACCCACAGGCCCTGATTATTGATTACGATAACAATAAAAAACTACTGAGCGTAAAATCAGAGGAGTTTCTGGTCATCGAAAATAAAGCACTGGGTTACCGACTGAAGTATATGCTTCAATATTTTGAATACCAATATAACAACCACATTGTCTATTACTCAGGATTGCCCAACTATGAAGAACTCAAAGGTTCTAAAGCAAAAAAGAAAGAATGGGCAAAAAACCGTGAAATAGCTTATTTAGGCTCTAGTCAGCATTTTTTTAAATCACTTTACAAAGGAACGACCAAGGAAGAAGGCTTCGTGATCAATAAGCTGGTCAAAATCAAAAACGATAGAAGACCTCCCGACAGCCTGATCGATGCCAATATCACCAGACTTAAAAAAGCACAACA
>NZ_JAZQPU010000159.1:0-3656 GCF_045628745.1 Pedobacter sp. | reverse complement strand
TTGCTGACAGGGACTGCAAGTGCTCAAACCGGAGCCTCTGTTACAGGCATTGTTAAAGATGCCGCCGGTGGTGCCCTACCCGGGGTTTCGGTGAAAATAGAGAACAAAGAAAAGAACTTCAGGAGTACCATAGCGACCAATAACCAAGGTCAGTTTTCTGCTGGTGGCATCCCTCCCGGCGGAGGTTATACCTTTACTTTTACCTCTATAGGTTATAAAACAAAGGTATTGGAAGGGTATACCATCAACCTTTTAGATAAATTATCTATTGTGGTTAACCTTGATGAAGATGCGACCAAACTAGACGATGTAGTGATTACCGCTTTGGGCATCAAGAGAAATAAAAAAGCTTTAGGTTACAGTATTGCAGAACTCAAAGGCAATGAGCTGACCCAGGGCAGCGAAGTTAACGTAGCGAATTCCCTTTCCGGAAAAGTTTCTGGCGTACAGGTGAGTCGCGCTTCTTCAGGCTCCGGTGGTTCATCCAAAGTAGTGATCAGGGGCAATAACTCTTTGATAGGAAATAGTCAGCCTCTATATGTGGTAGATGGCGTGCCCATCGATAATCAAAACATTGGTGCTGCCAGCAGCACGGGCGGTACTGATTATGGTGATGGTATTTCCAACATCAATCCTGATGATATTGCCACCATTTCCGTGTTAAAAGGTCCGAATGCTGCTGCCCTTTACGGACAAAGAGGAAGCAACGGTGTCATCCTGATCACCACTAAAGCTGGTACTGCAGGAACAGGTTTAAACATCCAGTTCAACACCGACTTTTCTTTGGGCAATGCCCTGGTAGAGCCGGATTTTCAAAACGTATACGCACAAGGCTTAAATGGTGATTTTACGCACTTCCGCAAATCTGATGGTAGTATTGTTACCATGCAGCAAGCCATTGATGGTGGTTTAACAGGAACGCCGAAAATGAGTGGAGGCCGCGATAGGTTAACCCGCTCCAGCTGGGGACCAAAAATGGAGGGCCAGGCTTATGAAGATCCATGGGGAAACATGCTGGCCTTAACCCCACAGTCGGATACTTATAGTGCCTTTTTTCAAACCGAAAAACAGTATACCAACAACCTCAGTGTAGAAGGTGGAAATGAGAAAGTAAACTACCGACTTTCTTACGCCAATACCTATGTAGATGGTTATGTGCCGACCAATACTTTAAACAAAAACAACCTGAACTTAAGAACACAGGCTTCCATTACCGATAAATTTAAATTGGATGCCAAGTTAAACTACATCATGCAGGATGCCACCAACAGGCCCACCCTGTCTGATGCTTCTGATAACCCGGCTTACCTGTTGATCAGTCAGCCGAGAAGCATCCCTATGTCAGTGCTTAGCCAATACAAATGGACCGCAGCAGATATTTCTAAGCAATTAGGCTATTCAAACCCTGTGGTGGGCTTAGAAAAAACTTATGCCACCAATAGTTCTACGGCCAACCCTTTCTGGACCATCAATGAAACTAAAAATACCGACCGCAGAGATCGCGTGATCGGCTTTTTACGCTTGTCGTACGACATAGCCCCATGGTTGAAATTAAGTTCTACCGGCGGTACTGATTTTTATACAGACCAAAGGTTAAGATACAGGTCTATCAATACCTACCAAAGTTTAAACCGTAAAGGAGACATGAGTGAAAATGTGATCCGCGTACGCGAAGACAACTTTGATGCCCTGCTGAACAGTAATTTCAAGGTTAAAGAAGACATAAGCATTACATGGAATATAGGTGCCAGTCACCTGAGCCGTTATTTACGTCAAACAGGGAACACAGGCAGTCAGTTTGTGGTACCTAACCTATATGTCATCAACAATACCCTTACCAATTCTTATGTATTTGACCTTGTAGAATCGAAAATTAACTCGGTATATACTTCCGGACAAATAGGTTATAAAGATTATCTATACTTAGATTTAACGGCAAGAAACGATTGGAGTTCTACCCTGAATGCCAATAATAACTCTTTCTTTTATCCATCGGCAAGTGCAAGTTTTATTGCTTCAGAAGCTTTTGGCTTAACCAGCAATACCCTGCGTTACTTGAAATTCAGGGGTTCATGGGCACAGGCGGGTAGTTCTGGAAACCCTTACCAGTTGACGGGCACCTATAGTCTTGATCAGTTTTCTCATGGAGGTGTGCCGCTGGCTTCCTTCACTTCTGTTATTCCAGATAAAAACCTTAAAAATGAGCTGACGACTTCTATAGAATTTGGTTCAGATTTAGAGCTGTGGAACGGGCGTGTGGGCTTAGGTTTCACCCTTTACCAGGCTTCTACCAAAGACCAGATTTTAGATGTGCCTGTTGCGCCATCAAGTTTGTTTAATGTAATGCGTATCAATGCAGGGGAGATCAGAAACCGCGGTTTAGAGCTTTCTTTTAATGCAACACCAATTAAAACAGCCTCTGGCTTTACCTGGAAAACAACCTTTAACTTTAATAAAAACGTCAACAAAGTGTTATCGCTGGCACCCGGTGTAGAAACCTTTTTAATGGGTTCAGACAGGGGTGTAAATGTAGTGGCACAGGTTGGTCGCCCATTTGGAGAGTTGATTGGAACACAGTTTGCCTGGTTAAAAGATGAAAATGGCAACCGCTTAATTGACCCTGCTACTGGCCTGCCATTAAGAAGTAACGGCAGGGTTGTAGAAAGAATTGGCAATGCACAACCTGATTGGTTGGGTGGTTTTTTCAATACCTTCAGCTATAAAGGAATCACTTTAAACGCCTTGGTTGACATTAGACAGGGAGGCATGATTTTCTCGCAAAGTAACCGCGAAGAGATCATTTACGGTACCACCAATAAAACTGTTGAAGGCAGAGAGGGCACTTATGTAGCCTCAGGTGTGGTGGGCAAGAAAAATGCTGATGGCAGCTGGTCTGGAACTGGCGTTCAAAACACAATGGGTGTTAAAGCGCAAGATTACTGGAATATAGTGGCGAGCGATAAAGAGGTGATGGTGTCTGAAGAAATGCTCAACGATGCCAGCTACATTGCCATGAGAGAGATCAGCGTGCGTTATCAATTACCTAAGAAACTTTTGCCGACCACTAAGTTTAAAAGCATGACGGTAGGCCTATACGGCAGGAATTTATTCTATTTCCAACGTAAAACAGATGGATTTTCGCCAGAAGCATCCTCCTTCAACACCTCGAACTCTTCTATTGGTATAGAATCTACGTCTTTACCGATGCTGAGAAACATTGGATTTAATTTAAGCATAGCACTTTAACGGATATAAAATATACGCTGATGAAACACATTATAAAAATAGCACTTTGCAGCTTAACTATTTCCATAGGCTTAAGCGCTTGTACAAAGGATTTTGAAAGACTAAATACACCACCAACATCGGTAACTACCATAGATCCGGCACTGGTTTTCTCCAGGGTTTTGAAAGATGGAACCTTTACTGAAGCCGGTGAGCTGCCGAACAATAAATTCGGCTCTTGGATACAACATTGGGCAGGCGGACAGGTAGTGCCGGTATCAAGGTACCTGGAATCTTCAGAAGATCTTATCTGGGAGCAACATTATGCGCTGATTAAAGATCTAAAGCAAATCAGCTATGAGCTGAGGGGCAAAGAAACCGACCCATCGGGGCGTTCGAAGCTGGCCATTGCCAAGATTTATGAAATCAGC
>NZ_JAZQPU010000158.1:0-2400 GCF_045628745.1 Pedobacter sp. | reverse complement strand
TGTACCCTGAATCCAGGTCGGGTTATAAGTTTTTTGAAGGTTATTACGGAAATTCCAGCCTACTAAGCCATTTAAATCTAAACCTTTAATAATATTAACCGTACTATTGAAGGCCGTATTCATTCTAACATCTTTTTGAACTCGGTCAGGATATTTGGCTTGAACATAGGGACTTACGTTGTTAGCACCTGGTCCCCAACCGTCATAAAATTTATAAGGGTCAGCACCAGCCATATTTCCTGATCCTTTAAGTACCCAGCCCGGGAAACTTAAAGACCTGGCTACGGCATTATCTTTACCATCAACATTAGCGCCGTTGATGGTGCCAGAAGATGGAGCAATACTTAATCCAACTTTAACTCTTTTACTAAGTTGTGCATCAACATTACCCCTGAAAGAGTAGCGGGTATAAGATGAACCTACCACAATTCCATCTTGATTATACATGCCTCCGGATAAGGAATACGTAACATTGTCAGTACCTCCAGCTGCATTAAGCTGTACATCATTAACAGGGGCAGAACGGAGTATTTCATCTTGCCAGTCTATAGGTTCAAGTGCATCAGTTCCCCAGTATGGATCATAAATACCATAAGTGCCACGGATATTGAGTAATTCAGTACGTGTGGAATATGTTTTTCCATCCGTTCTTTGTGCATAGGCAATACGGTCTGCCTGACTCACACTTGCGGCCAATCCTGTTTTATTTACCCATTGCCTGTCTAACCATTTTTGATTGAATTGTATCCATTCATCCGAAGTCAATACATCTACCTTCTTTTCAGCAGTGGCAACACCTGTATAGGCAGAAAGTGACAATACAGGCTTACCTGATTTACCTTTCTTAGTCGTAATTTGTACAACACCATTAGAGCCTCTAGACCCATAAATAGCCGCAGAAGAAGCATCCTTTAATACATCAATAGATGCAATATCTGCTGGATTGATACCTGAAAGATTATCAAGGGGCACACCATCAACTATATAAAGCGGTGTGGTACTTCCGTTAATAGAAGCAGCACCCCTTACATTAACAGTAATATCTGCACCAGGAGATCCAGAAGTACTCCTTACGGTTACACCAGCTATTTGACCTTGCAGTGCTTGTTCAACACGTGTAATGGGACGCTCTTCAATTTGCTCCGCGCTAATCTTACTGATACTTCCCGTTACATTTCCTTTTTTCTGGGTACCATAACCCACAACAACCACGTCGTTTAAGTTATTCGCATTCTCAACTAAAACAACCCTTAAGTTTTGTTGTCCGTTAACGGCTATTTCATTATTAACAAAACCTATATAACTAAAAATAAGGGTCTCGTTTTTGCTTTGTAATTTTAAAACAAATTGTCCTTTACCATCGGTAATTACACCACCGGTATTATTTTTGATTTTTACAGTTACTCCTGGAAGAGGAATTCCATTTTTATCAACCACTGTTCCTTTTACCTCAAATGATTGCTGGATCTTACCAGTTTTTAAGTCAAGGTAGTTTTCAGGATGAGCATATATGACCTGTGAGGAGGCGATTGAAAAGAAAAAAAGAAGTAAACCTTTGTGTAGAGTTTTATTCATATTTTTAATTATTAGTAGGTTTTTATATAAATGGTTTTTTAATTACGGTAGGATTACTGGACACCATGTGAGGGTGAAAATTAAAAGCAGCGGCAATTATTGGGGGAATTGAATTTTTAATTGGTCGGTTGCTTTGAACAGAAACCGAAACAATGGCATGTTCTACGCTCATTTTTTACGATTCAATAAGGTTTATAAATTGGTTTTTTACCTGTAAGACAGGATTGCTTATTTCAAATTTAAAAGTAATGTTTGAAATTGGTATCCTGAACTGTCCTGCTTTTTGAAAGGTGTTTAATTCTGAATAAGAAGGTAACAGATTTTAAATGACATCATAAAAAAAGCGTCCATAGTTTTAAAACTATGGACGCTTTTTTTATGATGTATGGAATTGTATAGCTTAATATAAAGTACTGGTTACGATCACCACCCTTAAGCCTACTGGAACCTGAGGTCTTGCAGGTGTGCCATTTCCAGTGCTGGTTTGGATGTCAACAGTTATAGATCCTTCTCTTGCAGTGTAGCTATACGATTGACCATTAAATACAAAGGGCAATTGTCTGTATTCGTTGATGCCATTGTCTGGATAGATGTACACCATTAAGCCATCGTTTGTAAAAGTAGCTTCATCTAGTTCTGGCATGCTGATGGTAGTACTCAGCCTGGTTCCGCCTGCACTGGATGTCCATTGGTTACTGTTAATTACGGTTTCTATAGTTTCATTAGGCAAACCTGAATCTACAATTGTTTCTTTTTTGCATGACATTAAACCTATGGTGGCAATGCAAAGGAGGAGTAAAAAGCTTCGTTTCATGTGATTGTGTT
>NZ_JAZQPU010000157.1:0-3923 GCF_045628745.1 Pedobacter sp. | reverse complement strand
TGTACCATAGAGGGCTTCTCCGTTGTTGTGTTCCCGCAGGTCTGCATATGATCTGGTTAATCCTGCGCCACCACCGAGGCTGAGCTTGTAGAAATTAGACTGTGCGACGACATTTAACGAAAAAGCGATGATGATGCTGGTTAGGATTATTTTCAATTTCTTTACCTTTATTTTTTTTAAATTTATGCTAAAATATCATAATAACACAAAAACTTTAGAAGAACGCTTTAAGAAGTACGTTCAAATAGATACACAATCTGATCCAGATTCTCCAGGCACCCCTTCTACCGAGAAGCAAAAGAACCTTGGCAGAACTTTGGTGGAGGAGTTATTGGCGATTGGCATTGCTGATGCGCACTTGGATCAGCATGGATATGTGTATGCAACTATTCCTGCTACGACCACTAAAAATGTCCCTGTGATCTGTTTCTGTTCGCACATGGATACTTCTCCTGATTGCAGTGGTTTAAATGTTAAACCGATTATTCATTATAATTACCAGGGCCAGGACCTTGTTTTGCCCGATGATGAAACGATCATCTTGAAACAAAGTGAGCACAGGGATTTAAAAAACCAAATTGGCAATGACATCATCACCGCCAGTGGCACCACTTTGCTAGGTGCAGACAATAAAGCCGGACTGGCAGAAATTATGGAAGCTGCGGCTTTTCTGGTTGCCCATCCGGAAGTAAAACATGGGGTGATTAAGATTTTATTTACACCTGATGAAGAAATTGGCCGTGGGGTAGATAAGGTAGATCTTGAAAAACTAGGTGCTGATTTTGCCTATACAATTGATGGAGAAACATTAGGGTCTATTGAAGATGAAACTTTTTCTGCTGATGGTGCTGTTTTAACCATTAACGGGGTAAGTACACATCCTGGCTTTGCCAAAGGAAAAATGGAAAGTGCCATTAAAATCCTCAGCGCCATACTTGATGCCTTGCCAAAAGATAAATTAACCCCAGAAGCTACGCAGCAAAAAGAGGGATTTATTCATCCTGTAAGTATTCATGGTAATGTTGAGCAGGCACAGGCGCATTTTATACTGCGTGATTTTGACGATGCTTTGTTGATTCAGCATGGTCAAACATTAAGGGCTGTAGTGGAAGAGGTGTTGAAAGCTTATCCTAATTCTACTTATGAATTGAAAATTAGCGAGCAATACCGCAACATGAAGAAGGTGCTTCAACAACATCCTCAGGTAATTGAATATGGTGTACTTGCTATTGAAAGAGCTGGTATTGTACCAAAAAGACAAAGTATCAGAGGGGGAACAGATGGTTCAAGGTTATCTTTAATGGGCTTGCCTTGTCCTAATATCTTTGCTGGTGAACATGCTTTTCATGGTAAACAGGAGTGGGTATCTGTACAGGACATGGAAAAAGCAGTACAGACCATTATCAATATTGCCATGATCTGGGAAGAAGAGGCGTAATTATTCTATTGCATCTGCGGAGCGAATGTTCCGCAGATGCAATTCTGCTAAAGCATTTTTAGCTGAGCAAGGTATTGGTCATGCTCATCAACCATGATAATTTCACAATGCCAGCCATTGCTTTTGGCTATGTTCTTTAGGGTAGTCTGGTCAATATATACCCATTTGAACCATTTTCCACGCTGTTGCTTGTATTCATAACTAAAGGCAACTTCGCCATAATAGGCATTGAGTGGGAATTGAATTTCCTGATAGAGATAAGAAATATCTGAACTGTCGAAAATCAACTGACCTCCGGGTTTTAAATAGGTTTTTGCTTTTTGAAGAAAGTTCGTAAAACCGATAATCGTACCGGTAACACCAATGCCATTCATCATGAAGAGCAGGGTGTCATAATCTGAGGCTTCTAATTCGAAGATATTTTGTTCTACGGCACATTTAACACCTCTTTGTTTCATGATGGAAACCGCTGTAGGGGAGATGTCTAAGGCTGTAACGTTGAAATTCCTTTCCTGTAAAATCAGGGCATGACTGCCAGCGCCTGCACCAATATCCAATACTTTACCGCTGCAAAGTTCCAGTGCCTTTAGTTCCAGATCTGGCATCTCTCGTTCGCTTCTGAAAAATAAATCTACGGGCATCACCTCATCCTCACCATAAGAATTGTGTACCCATAAAGTTTCTGCTGTTCCTTTTACGAAATAATCATGTAAGGCGGTGCCTAAAATATCCATGGCGCAAAGGTAAGGATGAAATTAAGAAGTTTGCTTGTATTCAAGCCTTGTTTTCGGTAAACTATCAGGATAGTTGTCCCGTACAAAGGCAAGCATATGCTCCCTTACCATACAGCGGAGGTCGAATGCCTCTGAGGAATTCCTGGCGCTCATTAAAAACCTCACTTCAACGGTAGCTTCTTTATTGTCTGTTACCTGTACCACATTGACCCTTTTATCCCACAAAGGATTGTTAGTTAGTATTTTGGTGAGTTCTTCTCGTAAAGGCGAAATGGGCAGGTTATAGTCAAAGTATAAAAATACGGTGCCCAAAAGTTCTGCCGAAACACGTGTCCAGTTTTGGAATGGTTTCTCAATAAAATATGTAATGGGCAGTATTAGCCGGCGCTGGTCCCAGATGTTGACCACTACATACGTTAACGTGATTTCTTCTACCCTTCCCCATTCTCCTTCCACAATCACTACATCATCAATCCTAAGAGGCTGTGTAAAAGCAATCTGAAAACCAGCAAGAAGATTGCCTAGTGATTTTTGTGCGGCAAAACCGATGATGATTCCCCCAATTCCGACCCCGGTTAAGAGCCCGGCTCCTATTTTTCGCATACTTTCAAAGCTGAGTAAAATTATGGCTGCGGTAATGATGATAATTAAGCCTACGGCAAATTTCCTGATAAACTGCAGCTGGGTCCTCAACTTTCTTTCTCTTAGATTGTCGGCTTTGGAGAGGTCGTAGTTATGGTAAAAGCCATCCTCTAATACTTTAATAAACTGAATGACGAGGATACAGAAGTTAATGGTCAGTAAAATCTCCAGCACTCTATTGAGTTGTTGATGCCCGGTTGGGCTTAGCTTCATAAAGGCTATAGCTACATTGAGTAAGAGAAGAGGGAGGAAGACACCTACAGGCTTACTCAGGCGCCTCACAATTGAGCCGATAACGAAGGTGGCCCAATACCTGGAGAAAAAAAGAAACGACCTTTTTAAAATAAATTTAATGACCACACCTGTAACAATGGCAATAACGCCAATAACCAGGTTATGGAACAACTCGCTCCATGGGAAATCTTCAAATTGATCAAGGTATAACATCTAATAGCGTGAGTTCCGGCAATAGTGAGTGTGGAAAGGGCATAAGCTGAGTTAAGCGGTCATTACCGTTTAACTCAGCTATTCCCAGAATAGCACAAATAAAGCATGGTAATTATGCGGTTACTTTGCCAATAGAATCTTTCACCGAATCTTTTACTGTACTGGCAACATCTGCTAATTTGTCTTTTGAGGAATCGATAATATCGGCAAGCCAATCAGAAACACTCTCTTTAAGGTCGTCTCCTTTATCAGTAGATAATATTAAGGCCACAGCTGCACCTAAGGCAGCTCCTGCCAATAGTCCTGCAATAATTTTAGTCTCTTTTGTCATATTTTTAAGGTTTGTATTGTCAATATATGTAATAAACACGCATTACTGCGTTTTAGTTTTATCTTTGTACAAGTGGTAGTAGAACATTCGTTTATAAGCGATAATTATTCTTTTTAGCTAATCGTTTGATTATTAAAAGATTTCTATCTATCTTTGCAGTCCCTAAATTTTAGGGGCAATAAATGATTTATTAACAAATTAAATACAAGCAAGTGAATACGTTAAGTTACAAAACTGTCTCAGCCAATGCTAAAACTGTTAACAAACAGTGGGTTGTTGTTGATGCTCAAGGCGAGATTTTGGGGCGCTTGTCATCGAAGATCGCAATGAT
>NZ_JAZQPU010000156.1:0-36313 GCF_045628745.1 Pedobacter sp. | reverse complement strand
ATAGCCCTGTAATCGCCCTCAGCCACATAACCTGCATAATTTTGGATGACATAACCCAGGTGCTCATCCTTTTTGCCGGCACTGCTGTATAAAGCGGCGCCCAGCTCGTCTTCGTTTAAACTCTGGTTAGAAAATGGACAGACGGCTAAATAGGGATTGCCATCTGGCTTGGGCACGGCTCGGCCTAAAGTAGCCTGCATGAGTCCATATTGATCTAACTGCATGCTGACCGGTGAGCCACTTAGGGAGGCACAAGCGCCGCAGCCGATACAATAACCGCCCTTAACGACGGTCGCAAATAAAGTCTTGAGTTCTGAATTCTCCGCGATTGCCTTCATCGTAAATCATTAAATGGAAATGAGGTAGACGATATTCTGATAGACGGTGGATGATCATGAACCGCAATTATTGCACCAAAGAAAGATGTTTTACTCTTCTTTTAACTGCAACTTTGGCTTTGCCAAAACATAAACTAACACGAGGGGAAGGGTACTGATGAAAAACAATAAACCGAACTGCGTTGGATAAAAAATAACCAGCGCAATGATCAGCAATTGTAAAATGGTATAGATCGTGGCGATCAGTAAATGCGACCAGCTTTGGTCATTGGCTAACACCTGGTAAAAGTGCAGCCGATGGGGTTCTAAAATATTTTGTCGCAAGAATAAACGGTGGATAATGGTCAATACGGCATCTACGCCATAAACGGCCAGAAACAGGATATAGGCGAAATGGCCACTGTTGATGATCAACTGCATCAGTAAGAATACAATCCAGAAGGCAATGGTTACACTCCCTACATCGCCGGCAAAACAGCGTGCTTTACCCCTGAAATTGAAGAAAAGGAAAACCAGGCTGGCCATCATGGGCAGCCAGATCATATCGGCATGAATAAAATGGATCTGCTGCAGGTTAACATATTGTAAACCTGCTAAAACAACCAGGCTATAGGTGCCCGTAATGCCATTGATGCCGTCCATAAAGTTATAGGCATTGATGACCCCGATAACCACGATATACAAAAGGGCAATGATCCAGATGGGGTAATCGCCGAAAATACCGAGGTAAACAAATAACAGGGTAACGGCCACTAAATGGAAAGAGATCCTGATGCCGCGGGAAAGGGTTAAACGATCGTCGGCAAAACTGATGGCCCCAATGATAAACAATGCCAAAAGGGGTAACCAGTATTGGGCTTGTAAATTGACCGCAAATAAAGCTGCGATTAAATAGATAATTCCTCCACCCCTAATGGTGACTTCGCTATGGGAGCTCCGGCCATTGGGTTTGTCAATGATTTGATAGTGATCTGCTATTCTAAAGTAAACCAGCATCGAAAAGTAAAAGAGAGGCAGCAGTAAAAGATAGATCATAGGTTAATGGAAATTGCTGCTAAATTAACAATTTTCTTCTTCAACATGGTCATATTCTTCATACTTAGAATTTTTACTTTTGAATTCGGGTAACATCGCTTTCATTAAAGTGACCACCTGGTGGTTGTCGTTGGCTAAAGCAAAATCCAGCAACGTGCGTACTTGCTTTTCGATGGCATTGAAAGGGTAAACCCTCACCTTGCCGATCATAATTTTTTCATGATGGGTAGCCATCGTATTTTCCTGATCGTTAAGGAGTTCTTCGTATAATTTCTCTCCGGGTCTCAGGCCTGAGAACACAATTTTAATGTCTTCATCGGGCACCAGTCCTGCAAGGGAAATCATCCTCTTGGCCAAATCTACAATCTTGACCGATTTGCCCATGTCGAAGATATAAATCTCGCCGCCTTTACCCATACAACCGGCTTCGAGCACCAGTCTACAGGCTTCTGGGATAGTCATGAAGTAACGCGTAATTTCTGGATGGGTAACGGTAACCGGCCCTCCTTTGGCAATCTGCTGCTTAAACCTCGGGATCACCGAACCATTGGAGCCTAATACATTGCCAAACCTGGTGGTGATGAACTTGGTAATGGGCTTAATTTCCGGATTGTTTAAATAACTTAAGCCGTTTTGGTAAAGGGTATCTCTGCTGTACAGTGAATTGTTCAGCGATTGTACATAAATCTCTGCAATTCTTTTAGACGCCCCCATGATATTGGTTGGGTTAACGGCTTTATCGGTAGAGATCATCACAAATTTCTTTACCCCGTATTTAATGCTGAGGTCTGCAATGGTTTTTGTTCCTGATACATTGGTTTTGATAGCTTCCGCCGGATTGTCTTCCATCATCGGCACATGTTTATAGGCCGCTGCATGGTAAACGTAATCTGGTTTAAAGGTCTGGAACATAAATTCCATGCGCTGTTTGTCTTTTACATCGCCCATCACCGCCTGGAAATGCTGCCCGCTATAACGCTCTTCCAATTCTAAGAATAAGTTATGCAGCCCTGTTTCGTTTTGATCGCACATAATAGTCAGACCTACTTCAAACTTCATCAGCTGTCTTACAATTTCACTGCCGATGGAACCTGCAGCGCCTGTAATTAATATGGTTTTGCCCCTCAATTCACTTTTGATACCTTCAATATCGATCTGGATCTGCTGGCGGTCTAAAAGGTCTTCAATATTAATGTTTTGGATTTGCGCTGGCTTAACAATACCATTGGTCCACACATCTGCTGGCGGGATATTTAACACCTTGATCTGGTGCTCCAGGCATAAATCTACGATTTGATTTTTACGTTGATTGGGGATGGTGAAGCTGGCGAAAACCAACTCGTCAAAGCGGTGTTTGGCAATGAGCTGCTCTATGTGTTTGGCATCTATAATCTGTGTGCCTTCAATCATTTTACCCACCTTGCGCGGATCGTCATCTACAAAGGCAAGAATTCTTTTATCTAATTTGGTATCGTCATTGAAAGCACGCTTGGTAGCTAAACCGGCATCGCCAGCACCATAAATGATGACCCTTACTTTGCTCAGGCTCAGATTCTTCACATAAATAAAGAAATATTTAACGAAGATTCTATAGGTGATTAAAAACAGGAAGTTGAACAGGGAATAAATGATGATAGCGACCATGCTGAGGAAGCTGGGCCCACCAAAGGAAAGGAATAAGGTATTGATGAACAGCAAAAGAAAGGAGCTGGCCAAAACGGAGGAAAGGATACGGAAAGAATCTTGACTGGAGGTATACCTTACAATACCGGCGTAAGATTTAAAACTGGCAAAAACAATAGAATTAACAATAACAACTGCTATAATAGATTGGTAGAGGGCTAACATATTGATATCCTCTATGTTCATGTTATGTTTCAGGAACTTTGCCATGACGATGGCGAAGACACTCAAACATAAATCGATCGTAAAGATAATCCAACGCGGTACAATTTCTATTTTCGAAAACATTCCTTTCAACGTATTAAGCCGAGGTTCAAACAATAATTGAACCAATTTCGTTAAAAGCATTTTTTTACCCCATAAATTACCCTCTCCAGGTCCTGATCTGAGAGGTTAGAGCCTGATGGTAAACAGAGTCCATTACGGAAAAGATCATCTGCGGTACCGTTTAAATACGATGGACTGGTGTGAAATACGGGTTGCAAATGCATAGGTTTCCACATGGGCCTGCACTCAATATTGTCCTCTTCTAAGGTGGCTATAATGTCTTCTTTGGTGACTCCCCCGGTTAAGGCCGGGTTAACGTAAAGTGTTGTTAACCACCTGTTAGAGAAATAGCCCGGTGGCTCTGGCAATAAACTTAAACCGCAAAGGTTTTCAAAAGATAAACGGTATGTTTCGTAATTGGAACGGTGCTTTTCAATATGCTGATCCAGCACCTCCATTTGTCCTCTTCCTAGTCCAGCAGAAATGTTACTCATTCTGTAATTGTAGCCAATCTGACTATGCTGATAATGTGGCGCAGGATCTCTTGCCTGTGTGGCTAAAAATCTTGCCTTTTCTATATAGTACTTATTATTGGACAGCAGGGCGCCGCCCCCCGAGGTGGTAATGATTTTATTGCCATTGAAAGACAACACCCCCATGAGCCCAAAGCCTCCTGCAGAAATACCGTTTAACCTTGATCCCAGCGCCTCAGCGGCATCTTCCACCACCGGAATGCCATAAAAATTGGCGATTTCCATGATCTTATCCATCTGTGCAGGCATGCCATAAAGGTGCACCGGGATGATGGCCCTGGGTTTTTTACCCTTCATCAGCCGGTCTTCTATGGCCAGTTTCAACATCTCCGGACACATGTTATACGTCGTTTTTTCGCTGTCTACAAAGATCGGAATGGCCCCTAAATAGGCAATAGGGTTGGCACTCGCCGAGAATGTCATGCTTTGGCAGATCACCTCGTCGCCAGGCTTGATGCCCAGCATGATTAATGCCAAATGCAAAGCCGCTGTGCCAGAGCTCAATGCAGCTGCATACCTGACGTGCGTATAAGCCGCTAAATCTAATTCAAAATGGTCTACATGGGGCCCTAATGGGGCTATCCAATTGCTTTCAAAGGCCTCGTTGATGTATTTTTGCTCCCCTCCTCCCATATGTGGTGAGGATAGCCATATTTTCTGATTCATGATGGTTAAAATTCTTTAAAACATACTTGTACGCCGATCTTCTTACCCTGGTATTCAAAATAAGCGGCCTCTTTTTCGTCATTAGTCGTTAATCCCCGTAGTTTGTTGAGTAGCGCTACTGCGGTGTACGTCTTTTCTAATTCTATCTTCCTGAGTTCCTCCAGGTCTTTCTTTAAATGTGCCGTGCCTGCTGCTGCCTGTGGCTTTCGCCGGGGCTTTAAACTCCGCAGTTCTGCAAAGGCTTCCTTAAATACTTCTTCTTCTAATTGTAAGGCCCGCTGGTAAAGGCTATTCGCCGTATCATTGGCATGTACGGTGACCTGCTTCTGGTGGATGATATCGCCCTGGTCCAGGGCTTCCTCCATAAAATGCAGGGTTGCCCCATATGGTTTGCCCTCTACGATGGCCCAGCTTGGGGTATGCCAGCCCTTGTTATAGGGTAAATATGCAGGATGTAAATTGACCACCCCCACCTTTGGCAGGTCCAACACGGCTTTGGGCACCAGGTAAGGGAAATGAATGCCGATGATATAATCTAAGTTTAAGCTTTTAAGTCTTGCAATCGCATCTTTTTTTTTAAATTCATTACCCCTGAAAATCACTTCTTTTGGGAGCTTGCTTTTTTCTACCAATTCTTGTGCATGGCTTGCCCCCTTGCCCTCACTGACCAGCAAGGCCAATGGTGCACAGCCCTGCGCCATCAAAAATTCTAACAAATGGACACTGATTTCTCTGTCGCCAGCATACGCATATCTCATACCCTTAATTGCTAATTTGGTCCCTGATCTGTGTTTCTTGATTACCCGTAAAATAGATGGTGGTCGCTTGCCCTGATTGGTTGATGTCCGCCCTCCGGATGACCTTTGTAAGGGTGAGCCAGCAGATGTGGAGATCTAATCGAAAGGATAGGTGTTCTACATAATGAACATCATAGTCAAACTTTTGTTTCCATGAAATCGCATTTCTTCCGTTCACTTGTGCCCAGCCCGTAATGCCTGGTTTGACTTCATGCCGCCTTTTTTGGAAGCTATTGTACAAGGGCAGGTATTCTGGCAGCAAGGGCCGTGGCCCCACTAAACTCATCTCGCCCTTGATGACGTTCAGCAGCTGCGGGATTTCATCCAGCGACCGGTGCCTGATGAAACTGCCCAGCTTAGTAACCCGCTCTGCATCGCATAGCAATTCTCCTTCACCGTTTCTTCTGCTGGTCATGGTTCTGAACTTGATGATCCTGAAGATTTTGCCGTTTTTGCCCGGCCGCCGTTGGAAGAAAAATGGTTTACCTCTGTTGGCAATGGTTAGCAGGAGCACCAGCGTCAGGAATACTGGCGATAAAAGGATGAAGAGGATGCTGCTGATGAAGATATCGAGCAGTCTTTTAAAGACTTCCCTGTACACGGTTGTTTGGTTTTAGGTTTTTTTTGTGGTTGCTTTGGTTTTGTTGGTGAGGTTTATTGTTGCTTTGCTTAGCATTATTGCTTTGGTTATTGTTTAGGTTGCTTTGTTGGTGATCATTGTTGTTTACTTTCTGGCTATTACTTTGCTGAGTCTTTTGGTCGTTTTGCTGATGATCATTGTTGTTTTGAGGACCTTTATTATTATTATTATTTTGTTGGACTACTTTTTGGTTTTGTTGATGGCGTTCTTCGTGGTTTTTTAAGTGTTCCTGGTATTCTGCTAAAAGCAATTCCCAGATTTGCTGCTGCTCAAAACGCTCCACAATCAGCCTTCTGGCATTACCTGCAAGTTTTTGATAGAGCAGTTTATCTTGTAATAACCTTTCCATTGCAAATTCTAAACTCTTGCTGTCCTTCACCGGAATAATCAATCCATTCTCCCCGGCTTTGATAATTTCATTGCTGCCATTGATATCGGTAACAATACAGGGGAGGTTAAAACAGCCCGCCTGCATAGGTACATTGGGGAAACCTTCTCTATAGGAAGCCAAAACGAGCACATGACTTAAACTGAGGTAAGGCCTGATATCGGCTTCAAATTCTTTCCTCACGATGGCACGATTGTTTTGAATTTCCTGCAAAGTTTGCGGCGACAAAGGGTCCAACGCGCCTTCTTCGGGGCCCAACAAAATGAGGATGGCCTGCGGATGTTTCTGCTGCAGGTTTTTAAAAGCTTTGACCAACTCTTCGACACCCTTCGCCCTTACCAATCGCCCTACATAAATAAACACGAATTCTTTACTGCTCAGCTTGAGGTTCTTTTTGATGGCTCTCGCTTTTTCTGCGATGGCCGCCGTTCTTTGGAAATAACTACTGTCGATGCCATTGCTGCTGCCACTGCCGATGACCTTCAGCTTTTCTGCTCCACAAAATTTGGATTGAAGGATAAAATCCTGCAGCTTCATGGAATTAGGATATACTTTGGTGGCACAACGATAAGCGACCTTCTCCACAAATTCTAACAGCCTTCTTTTGCTTCCCCTGCTTTCCATCAGCGGCAAGCCAGCCACCGTATGCAACCTGATAGGCACACCTGTGATTTTACCGGCCAGCATGCTCAGCAACCCCGCTTTTGGTGTATGACTGTGCACAATGATGGGTTTAAGCTTTTTGAATACCTTGATTAAACGGAAAAGTGCTTTTAAATCTGCCCATGGGGAAATGGTCCTGGTCATGTCTACTGGAATAAACACGGCATTTTCCTTCTCCGCCAGCTGCTTTTTATCATCAAAATCTGAAGAAATCATGCTGACTTCAAAGCCGTTTTGCGACATGTACTGCATTTGCCCTGCAATGAGGGTTTGCAGTGATAGTGGAACGGTAGTTATCCGGATGAGTTTTTTAGGGCTGTTCACGGGTTTTTGTTTAGGGTGATTGCCTGAAAATAATATGATATAGATATTGATGATACTTATTATAGAAGGTATTCAGATATTAGGTTTTTAGAAATGACAAGGATTTGTAAGGCTATAATTGTTATAATCAGACTTGAACAAGTTGTCTAGATTTAAGGTGATTAAAATTTGATCGTGTGTTTTATTGTGGTTTAATATTTATTATATAGCAGAATAGCACAAATTTCCTGAATGTTCGTATTTAAGGATATTTTGAGCATCACTATTCAAAATTCCAATGTTCATTGAATAGCAAATAGCACAATTATTCTGGATATTCGTATTTAAGGATATTTTGAGCGTGTTTTAACAATAACGTAATGGCACAGCCTTACCTTTTTGCAATTATGGTCTTGGTTTTTGGTCCCTCACTTTTTGGCTCCCCTCGTAGCTGACTTTTGGAATCATTCGCTGATGTCCTGATTTAAAGACATTTCCCGATGAAACTTCTGCTTTTTGAACCAACGAAGTGATCTTCCCTTCCCTTATACTCGCCGCCGGAATGGTAACCTGGTTATCGATAAACCGCAGCTTCGACATTTGCAGGTAAGGAAAATAGGAAGTCAGCGTTTTTCCTGTGTAGGTGAGTTGATTCCCCTGCAGCAAGACCTTGTTCGCTGGATCTACGGAAACCGCCACAATTCCTTTTCCTGAGCCTGAGATTTTACAGTTCAGGATTTGTACATCGCTTCCAGAATACCTGCTCCATACGGGATAAATACTCCCCTTGCCTACATCGATCGTAGAGTTTTTAATGACCAGGTTCTTCGCCGTTAAAATCATTTGATAAGGATAGGTACCTTTGCCCGCCGCAAAAGTACAGTTGTCTAACGTAATATTGGTGGTGGTGAAGGGCTTAGAACACACAAACTGCGATCCTTTATTGCCTAAAAACTCGCATTTGTAAAAGCTGATATCCCGTGCAACATGTTTAACCGTACTGGGCTCGATATCTACACCCGCCTGTGGTGCATGCCCCCCGTATTTTCCTCCGGTGAAGCCTGTCTCCGTGAAAGAACAGTTTTCAAAACGCCCCCCGATCAGTTCAATGATCGACATGCCCTGCCTTGCATTGTTTGACGAACGCACCCTGTTAAACTTGAAATCGCTGCTTTTGTTATTGATATAAATGCCATCGGTTTGTGCATGATGCACATAAACATCCTGCACATTGACCCTGGAACAATGGTTAAACGTTAATAAATGCCCCCCCGATTCGGTCAAACCTGCGTCTTTGCTCATCTTATCTACCTGCCCCTTGATTTCTATTCCCGAAATTTTAACACTGTCGCAATTCCTTAAGGCCATAGGGATGATGGAAGAGGTTTTACTGTAATAATGTTTGCCCCTGTTATATTCTGCACTGCGGTGAAAAGCCCCGTTGACTTCAATGATCGCCTGATCGCCTTTGATTTCAAGCATTTTGCAGTCTTGCAGGATCAGGTCCAGAACGGTATTGTCCTTGGTATGGTAAGGTTTGATGAAATAGCGCCCTTTGGGGAAATACAGTTGCCCCCCACCCTGCTTGTTGATGGCATTGTAGGCCGATAAAAGTGCTTTATAATCGTCGGTCACGCCATCACCTTTTGCCCCATGCCGCTGTACATTCACAATGGCCAACCTTTGAGCACTCAATTGTTGTAAAGGGAACAGACTTAAAAGACTTAATAAAATAAAAGGTAAGTGCTTCACCAAAGAAAAGCCTAAGTGCTTCACTAATGAAGAGGGTATGCGCTTCAATAAAATAAAGGATAAATACTTCATTTTCTTCTCTTTATAAACATAATCCATAAAAATGATGCCTAATCTTCGTTGCTTCATTTTAAAATTTCACAAGCTATATGGTCTATTTTTAGCGCTGCTGCGGATGACTGTCTTTATAGTAAAATATGGCTTTGAGGTTTGATTTTTACTTTATTAAATGAACAGCGACTGTAATTTTTTAAGCCTAACAACCGGGCGAAAAGGCATGACTGACATGCTAATAATGAACTTTATTTTTTAAATAAAGCCGGTAAGCAAAACTCCAGAAGATAAATATTAAAAGGCAACAGATGACTGGTGTTTTTTGCCTCAACATGATCCCTAAATTACTCAGTGTAATGGCAAAGGCACAGGTGCAAATGACAAAGAAAATTAGAATGGATTTTATCGGCATCGGTGCCTTTTTAAAGGCCGAAAAGGGTTTCATGATCAGCAATAGTACACTGAGAATCAGCAGCATCAGATTCTCAATAGAGGAAACGATGGCCAGGGAATTGTTGACATCTAAAAATAAGGGCCGGTATAAAAAGGTAAATACTTTAAAGGGGAAGGGATAACCCGCTAAAGCGACCGCAGAGCCAGACCCCTTGGTTAAATTATTGGCTTTGGTTTCTGAATATTGAGAGATGGAATCCGTACTGACATCGTCTAAACGCATAAATTGAACCACACTGTTGAACAGGAAGATTGCCCCCAACAGCATCACCAGCCCTAAGGCCACCTTTACACTGAACTTCATTTTGCCATCAATCAAGATAGCCACAAAAGAGGAAACGATCAGGAATAAGGCAATGTGTGGCCTGACATGGTAGGCCAGAAACAGCGCAAACAGTGCCCATACCCATTTCTTGTTTAATTTGAAAAGGGAATAGTAAAATAGCATGATCGCAAAAAAGGAGAGTGCATCTTTACCGATGCCTGCCGACCAGAAATGCAGGTTGGGGAGAAAAAGGATGTAAGGGAATAGCTGGAAGCCATACAGCAGCACAGGTTTGCGCGTAAACTTCCTGATGATGCTGTACAGGTAGATAAACCCCTGGAAACCCACCATGGCAAACAATAAACCGCCTGTATAAAAAGACAGCTGCAGGTATTTGACCAGTGGATAAGTGAGGAAAAGGATGAAACTTGTGCCCGTGCGGTAATACGATTCCCAGCTGTTATAGATGCTGAACCTGGGCATCATGAACCAGTAAGCTTTGGCATCACCCCCGTTACTTAAAATGTAAGAACTGAAAAATAGGGAAACCAGCATATGGAACGTGTAAAGTCCCTGCAAAAACAGGATCTCGCGACTGGAAAACTGGTTGCCCTTTTTATAGACCGCACTGATGCCAATGCCTCCCCAGAGGATCACGATAAGGATAACGATAAAATCGAAGACGTTCATAAGCTGACTTGCTGGTAATGTGCTAAATATTTGCGGACCATATGGCTGATGTCAAATTGGGTAACATGGGCCAGTGCTGTTTTCACCATGTCTGCTGCTAATGCGGGCTTCATCGCAATTTCTACCACCTTTGCGGCCAGCTGATCTGGTTTTTGCGGCGGAAATAAAAACCTTCCATCGGGCACAATAGTATTGACCCCATGTACATCGGATCCTATAAAGGGCTTGCCCGAGGCTAAGGCTTCTAAGGTAACCCCCGAAAGGCCTTCATATTTTGTAGACAGCACATTCAGGTCTACCGCATTCATCAGCTGGTAAACATCTGTGCGCAATCCCAAAAAAACCGTCCTGTCCGTTAATTGCAGCTTTTTGACCAGCTCCTTTGCTTCATTCATCAACTCTCCTTCGCCCGCAAAAAAAAGATGGAAGTTTTCTGGCAGCAGGCGCAAGGCCTTGATTAAGGTTTGCTGATCCTTCGCATGACCATTGAACCTGCCCGTCATGAGCAGGTTGTAATGTTCGGGGTCTAAAAAATCATAGGCATTTTGCTGCTGAGCATCACCGCCTTCACGGATTTGCTGCAGCTGCCGCAGGTTGACCCCATTAGGAATGACCACAATTTGTGAATAATTGCCCAGCCAGGTTTCAAGAGCCTCAGCAACCTCTGCCGTGATGGCGATGACGCTGGCATAGCGCTGGTAAACCCACCTTTCTAAACGCAGCAGCTGTTTCCGCTTGCGCCGGTTGTTGAAAACATTGTGCTCGGTTTTAACAAGCCTCGTTTTTGCGGGTTTTAAATAAGCCGCCATGGCCAGCCAGTATTGCGTAGGAAAGATATGGGCATGCACAATGTCGTAACTTTCTCTCTGCAGCAGCAGCACCAGTTTCAACAGCAGCAAAGGGTTATAAAAAGTCAGGCCAAAATCGATGAGCCTGATCTTTTCCTTGCGCAAGGTTTGCTCGTAAACGGCAACATTCCGGTTGGCATTGGCATAGGCCAGGTGTACTTCATGCCCTTCTTCTTTCATCAAGGGCAGGATATCTGTCAGGAGCTTCTCCGAGCCCCCCGAGCCTAAGTTATTGGTTAAATGTAGAATCTTCATTTCTGTAACTTAAAAACTTGTTGAACTAACCGTGCCGTGCTATTGGCATCGGTATAAGTGAAAAAAGCTTGTTTCAGTTCTTGTCTTTTTTTCGCCGCAGCATCTTCGGGCAGCTCTGTTCCCTCCCCATCTACAGCATTCAGCTGCATACTTTTCTTCAACACTTTGTCTAAGGCCTGGAAAAATGCCTCCTGGCTGTTCAGCACCGGCCCCGGCAGCCATTGCTCGATATCATCAAAATAAAATCCCCTGTTTTGCTTGTACACTTCCAGGTCGGTGCTGACACATAAAATGGGCTGGTCCATCAGTAAATAGTCGATCACCACCGACGAAACATCAGAAATCAAAACGTCTGTGCAGCCCAACAAGTGATACAGCGTAACGCCATGGTCGGAAATCCAGCCATCGTCAATGAAACACAGGTGGCTCCACGTCTTGTCCTGTGGGTATTTAACCGCCATAGGGTGCGACTTTACATAGCAATAGGCATGGTGTGCAGCCAAAACCTGGTTAAACTGGTCGACATCAAAATCTGGAATATAAAAAGGGTTGCCACTTTCTACACCATCCTGCCAGGCTTCTTTATGGTCATTCTTGCGGAATGTAGGCATCCAGATCAACAGCTGCTTATAGGTATTCAGCGCCGGATTGATCTTATGCTTTAATTTGTCTTTCAGCAATTTGGAATGTAGCATGATGTCGTTGCGCGGGTAGCCGGAAATAAATACTTTGCCAGGGGGAACACCAAATGCCGAGGCAAACATAGGCACCGTCAAGGCGGAGGTGCCCACGGTAATGTCTGCAGGAATGGCCCTCGCCCCAAGCAGCATCCCTATTTTTTTATACAACACCCCATGCCAGATATTGGTCACCACCTGCGATTTGCTGAAATCGGTGAGGTAAACGCCATGAGTAAAAAACAGGTATTTGCTGCTGCAGAGTTCAAGGAAATAGGAAAGCTGCGTTTTCAGGCTCCCTGTACTATGGATCAACCTGATGCCCGGCCATAACATGCCCCGTGGATGATCTTTTAAGTTCGGGTTAACCACATAGGTGACCTGCAGCGTGTAATTGGCCGCAATATAATTGGCTACAGCAATGGCACTGCTCTCTACATTCGGAAACCCGACCACCAATACGCGATCTGTTTTCGGCAAAACCTTGTTCACTGCCGATAAGACCTTTTGCCTGATCTTCTTCAATAGACTTGTCTTGTATCTCATTATTATTTCTTCATCTTGGATCTCTTTGCTATTTCTTTAATTTAAAGACATGGCTCACCAGCCTTTCTGTACTATGCGCATCGGCAGAACTAAAAAATGCTGCCTTCAGTAGTTTCCTTTTTGCAGCATAAGGATCTTCCAGCCCGGTCAGTAAATCTGACAACTGTTTGAAAAACTCATACTGGTCGTCCAGAACAGGCCCCGGCAACCACTGCTCTATGTCTTCAAAATAAAATCCCCTGCTGTTTTTATAGGCCTCAAAATCTGTGCTGATACATAAAATTGGCTGGTCAATTAATAAATAATCGATCATCACCGAGCTCACATCAGACAAAAGGATATCACTGGCCCCCACCAGGTCATATAACGTGATGTGATGCTGTGATATCCAGGCATCATCAATGAACAGCAAGTTCTCTGATGGACTGGAATTGCTATATTTTATAGCCATAGGGTGTGGCTTGACGATACACAAACAGTTGTTTTTACGCAACAGCTCATTGAAATACAAAAGGTTGAAATCTTCTATATAAAAGGGATTGCCAGTTTCTTTGCCATCCTCCCGGTCGTAAATAAAAGTCCGCTTCCGGTAGGTGGGCATCCAGATGATCACCTTATCATATTTGCTAAACATAGGGTCTATGCGCTGGCGAACGGCCTTTTTATTCTGGTTTGCTTTAATTAAAAGGTCATTCCGCGGGTAACCGGATAAATACACACTTTCCGCAGGCACGCCAAAGGCCCTGGAAAACATATCCCTGGTGAGCTCAGAAGTGCCCACCGTTACATCCGCCTTCACACCGGTTCTGCCATCGAGTAAACCTACATTTTTGTACAACACCCCATGCCAGATATTGGTGGCAATTTGCGTGGCCGGGAAGCTATCAAATACCCCTCCATGGGTAAAAAACAGGTATTTACTGCGCATATACCGGTAATGAAAAAGCAAATAGTTGAAATAAGTACCGTTGCGCTGAATGACCTTGATGCCAGGAAACAACAGTCCTTCGGGGAAATCATTGGCCTTATAGGAGGTGGCATAATAAACGGGCACCTTATATTTTTCATAGATATGGTTGGCAACAGCAATGGCACTGCTCTCTGCATTGGGGAAGCCCACAATGATGGCACGGCGGGTTTTAGGAAGCAATTGATTGAGGCCGTGAAAGATCCGCCTTACGATTTGACGTAGTTTTGTTAAGTGCATTGTTTTTATGGGTTAGCGTACTGTGATCCTCGAGATTTCATTGATATAGTGTTCGTAGGCAACCACCTGTTTTAAAAAGGTTTCTTCGTTGAGCTCATCCAGCACGGTGTACCTTCCGGGCCTCATTTGTTTTGACAGGTGGTATATTTTTCGCAGCAACGCCACATCTGGATGCGCCAGCATGGTGGTAAAATTTAAAGGAATACCCGTTGCTATGGCATAGTGGAGATGGATGTCCTGCAGTTTCCCCTGCAGAAACAACGTAAAAAGACTGATTGATGCCACCTGGATGCCATGTAAAACATCTTCCATGAGCCCTAGAAAGGATATCGCGTGACTGATTAAATGTTCACTGCCACTGCAGGGCCTGCTGGTGCCGGCAAGGGACATCGCGATGCCGGAGTTGATTTGCCCCTGGATCACCATCCGCAGGAAAGGCTTAAACTTAAGCTCGATCTGGTTGAAGTAGAGCAGCGCATTGGCGGCACTCCTGGATAAATGAAAACCTATGTCATTGATGTTATCCATGTTCTTCTGGTAGGCCAGCACCCAGTCATTGGTGGCCGACAAGTTCGACAGGATATCTCCAGAAGCCGCCCTGATGTAATTGATGGGTGATTGTTGGATGATGTCAAGGTCGATCACCACCCCCATAGGCATCATCCCCGGGATGCTCTCTGTTTTTCCATGCTGGTTTTTGATCACCGAAATGGGAGAAATTAAGCCGTCATTGGATATGATAGTGGGGATAGATAAATGGTTGATGTTAATCAGGTAGCCCACCCTCTTAACGGTGTCTAAAACTTTGCCCCCGCCAATGGCAATGACCAGGTCATAACGGTTGTGCTCAATATGGTTCTTCAGCTTTTCTACTTCCTCGAAAGTGTTATCGTCGATGCAATATTGCTCCCATGGCTTGCTGCCAATGAGCTGCTGGGCATAATGCCTGGAATGCGACTTACCCGAAACCACAATCACCCGATTGAAATTCAAATTGTTTCGTTTCAAGAATTCAGAAGTCCCGTAAATGATGTTTTCATCCACCTGGAAGATGATGGGTAAATACGACAATTGCTTGAATATCATTACCTTAAGTTTTTATACGTTTAAAATTTGTGAATTGCTTTTAGACGTTATTCTTTGGTCTTTTATTCAGATAGATGCTGGTCGAATGTGTGTTCTTGTTAGCCTTTAAATGGGGAGATACTTAGAATTGAGTAATTATTTTGTTGATGATCTTTTTAATTGCCCTATTCCTCTTATTCAATTTGTAATAAGTAAAGTCCAAAAAAGGCTTCATTGGCTTGGGTATATTTCAATCTTTGCAATCGTTTGTTTCTTTAATCTTTTTAATCAGATCGGAAGTACTGATGCCATTGGTATAAGGCAACAGGAAAAGCTGAACGTTATGGGCCTGCATAAAGGTTTTGTCGACCCTGATCTGCTCCATATAACTTTCCTTTGCCCAGTCGTCACCATGTACAATAATGTCAATCTTGTACTTTTGGATATATTCTTTATTGTCATAGACCCCGATAATAAAAGCTTCATCTACATATTTACAGGATTCCACTAAAACTAACCTGTCCTCTTCAGTGAAGAAAGGCCTCCTTTTATAGGTAGAAACCATGTCATCGCTGTTCACTGCTACGATCAACTTATCGCCTAAAGCTTTCGCCCGCCTTAATAATTCAACATGCCCCCTATGGAAAAGGTCAAATACCCCGATGACATAAACGTTCTTGCTGTCCTTTTCTTGATTGCCCATCGTTTTGATTCCAAATATTGCTTTTTGTGCTTGTCTTTTCGTGGATTGTTTCTTGCCTGTTTCCTTCGATTGTTCCTCATTAATCGACTGTTTCTTTTTAAAAAAGCGCTGTGCGGTTTATAAGGCTATTTATCTTCATTTTTGTCCTATGCTATTAATGTGTTTTAATTTAAGGATTTTTTATTCCTGATTCTGAAATATATTTAAACAATTTAGCAACCGGATTTATATTTAATGAAAGATATAAGTAGTTGCCGCAGAGTGTAATGTTATAAATAATGGGACTTTTTATGAACAGGTAAATTAAGGTCATTGCAGAATGAAAATTGTAGGAGGTTCTTTAATTGATGAAGCACATCTTTTCCTGTAAAAAGCATTTAATTCAAATGTTAGTCATTGTTTTACGCTCTTTAACAAGTGTATAAATATTGGTAAACGCTTTGGTCTTAAAGAGATAGTTAAGCAGTAAATATAAACTACCAAAACAGAGCCCCTGCACTATAAAATCTAATACCAGGGGAAGGTGCAGCCGATGAAAGCCTAAACGCACGCAGATATAACAACAGCTGGCCAAAAGCAGATAGGGAATAAAATTCAGGATAATCGTTTTCAGGCTGAGGTTAATCAGCTTTCCTATAAAATACAGTTCAGGAAAGAAAACACTGCCTGAAGCCATGCAATAGCCATAAACCATGCCCATAATGCCATGGAGGTATAAGCCCGTAACCAGGCCGGCGATGACTGTTGTTCTGGAGAAAAGCCCAATCTTGAACATCATTTTGGTTTTGCCCAACGACAGGTAAATATTGCCACTCATGGCCAGCAGCGACTGGAACATCCCCAGAATACTCAGTATCTTGAAAATAGGAATCACCTGCCGCCAGTTATTGCCATAAACAATCAGGATCAACGGCTCTGCCAAAAGCGATAAACAGATCATCATCGGGAAGGCAATAAAGGCGACCACCCCGGAGATCTTTAAATAGATTTGTGCAATCTGCGCCTTGTTATCCTGAATCATGGAAAACGAAGGAAATAAAACTTTGGTCAGCGTGGTGGTCAGCTGCTTCACCGGCAATAGCATGAGGTTATAGGCCTTGCTGTAATAAGCCAAAGTATCTTTCCCCAACATTCTACCCACAAGCAAATTGTCGATATTTCTTGCCCAGTAATTAATAGACTGATCGGCAAGAAGTGGTAAGCCAAAACGGATGAGGTCTTTGATATACACTTTCTTCATGGTGAACGTGGGCAGCCAGCGCACCTGCACGAAGTTTAAAAAGGAGTTGACCGTCATCGAGATATAAATCTGGCTCACCAATACCCATACCCCGAAACCCTGGAAAGCAAGGATCACGGCACAGATGCCTGCAATTAGGGTAGCGACAAAGTTCCTGTAGAAAATCTGCTTAAAGGCAACTCTCTTGGTCAGTTTATTACTCCAGATGATGCCAATGGAATTGAGCGTAAAGGTGAAGGACAGCGCTTTCATGACCCGCTCCACCATTGGTTCCCTGAAAAAAGCGCCTATGTAAGGGGCCGCCGCATATACAAGCAGCGTTAAACTTGCCCCAATAATCATGTTGAACCAGAAAACAGTGCTGTATTCAGCATCCGAAACGACCTTCTTTTGTACTAAGGCCGCTCCGAATCCGAAATCTTTGATCACATTTAAAAATCCCGTAGAAAGGGTCACCATCGCCACAATGCCATATTCTGAAGGACTGACCAACCTCGATAATACCCCTGAGATAACAAGTCCGGTCAGCGTGATGCTCATCTGGTTGATAATGGACCAGAAAAAACCGCTCAATACTATTTTCTTGATCGAAGCCAAAGCCTGTAAAGATTAATTTTCTTTATACCATTGCAGAGAGATGGAAATGCCTTCCAGGACGGAAACATGTGGTTGATAATTGATGATGGACGCTGCTTTATCGATGGCAGCAAGGCTATGCTTGACATCGCCTTTACGCTCTTCCCGATAAACCGGTTGAATGTCAATTTCGCAAACTCCGGCGATCCTTTTCCACAATTCATTCAGGGTGGTCCGCTCGCCATAGGCGATGTTCAGCACCGTAGAATTGGTGAGTTCCGGAAGCAGCATCGCTTTGACATTCGCCTGAACAGCATTCTCCACAAAAGTGAAATCCCGGCTGGTTTCGCCATCACCATTGATCACTGGGGCTACTGCTTTTAAGGCCGCCTCAATAAATAAAGGGATGACCGCCGCATAGGGCCCCGCAGGATTTTGCCTCGGCCCAAAAACATTGAAATACCTTAAGCCGATGGTGTGGAAGTTATAGGTGCTGGAAAAAACCTGTGCATAGAGCTCATTGACATATTTGGTGACCGCATATGGCGACAAGGGCTTGCCAATTTTCTCTTCTATTTTTGGCAGTTCAGGGTGATCACCATAGGTGCTGGAGCTGGCGGCATAAACAAAGCGCTTTACCTGCGCATCCCGCGAGGCCAGCAGCATGTTTAAATGACCCGAGATGTTGACATCATTGCTCGTTGCCGGATCATTGATAGAGCGCGGAACCGAGCCCAATGCCGCCTGGTGCGACACATAATCAATGCCCTCTACCGCTGTACGGCAAACTTCAATATTGCGGATATCGCCCTCTATCAGTTCAAAAGCAGGATGATCCTTGAAATTTTCCAGGTTGCGCATCGATCCCGTGGAAAAGTTATCCAGCACCCGCACTTTGCCTGCCCCATATTTTAATAAATATTCGACCAGGTTGGAGCCAATAAAGCCCGCACCTCCTGTAACCAGGAAGGTTTTATCTTTTAGTTCTTCTTGGTGGTAATTAATATCGTACATCTGCTTCATTTTATAACCTGGCGTCTATTTCTGCTTTGTTCAAAAACCCTTTAACATCATATACCACACAGGAATCGCATTTAAGGGCCGATAAGTCGATATTGTAAAACTCTTCATGGCCCACAGTGAGCACAACGGCATCATATTTCTGCTCTTTGATCTTTTCAAAGTCGTTACAGGTCACCTGCCCATATTCATGTAATACTTCTGCGGGTTTTGCCCATGGATCGTAAACATGTACTTGGGTGTTATAGGACTTGAATTCCCTGATGACATCGATTACCTTGCTGTTGCGCACATCAGGACAGTTTTCCTTAAAGGTGAAGCCCAGCACCAGGATGTTGGCATCTTTGATCTGGATATCTCTTTTGATCATCAGCTTGATGACCTCCTGCGCCACATAGGCTCCCATATCATCATTCAGCCTGCGTCCTGCTAAAATAATTTCCGGATGATAGCCCATTTCCTGCGCCTTTTGTGCCAGGTAATAGGGATCTACACCGATACAGTGCCCGCCAACTAAACCGGGTTTGAACTTCAGGAAGTTCCATTTGGTACCCGCAGCTTCCAGCACTTCGTGCGTGTCAATATTCATGCGGTTGAAAATTTTACTCAGCTCATTCACAAAAGCAATGTTGATGTCGCGCTGTGAGTTCTCAATAACTTTTGCCGCCTCTGCCACTTTGATGCTGCTGGCTTTATGCGTGCCTGCGGTGATGATTGAGCGGTACAGCTGATCTACATATTCAGCAATTTCTGGCGTAGAACCCGACGTTACCTTCATGATTTTAGTAACCGTATGCTCCTTGTCGCCCGGGTTGATCCGCTCCGGAGAATAACCTGCAAAGAAGTCTTCATTATACTTCAACCCGCTGATCTTTTCTAAAACCGGTACACATTCATCTTCGGTTACCCCTGGATATACGGTAGATTCATAAATAACAACGGCGCCTTTCTTTAAAACGCGCCCTACGGTTTCACTGGCCTTGTATAAAGGCGTTAATACGGGCCTGTTGTTTTTATCTGTCGGTGTGGGAACGGTGACGATAAAAACATCACAATCCCTGAGGTCTTCCAGGTCTGCACTAAAAGAAAGACCATTGCGGCCCACTTCGAGTAACTCTTCCTGATCAATTTCGAGGGTACGGTCAATACCGGCCTCTAATTCCTGAATCCTGTTTTGGTTGATGTCAAAACCAATAACAGTATATTTTTTAGCAAAAGCAACTGCCAGGGGCAGTCCAACATAACCTAGTCCAATAATTGCAATCCTTGCCTGTAGAGGTGATTCTTGTTTGTCCATTAAGTAATTACGTTTAAAAATTTAGTTGCGTTTGAATATTGTGTTCGTGATCGATTTAAATTTACTTTCTTTATTCACCTCATCATCGGAGTAATAACCATAGCCCTTACTGCCATAGTTGCCATAACCCCCATAACCCTTGTCTGGCTGTATCCCGTTTATGACCAGGGAAAGTCGCGGAAACTTCTTGCCTCTTTGGAGATCGTTGATCAATTGGATGGCACTGCGCAGGGAGTGATTTGGCCGCAGCACAAAAAGACTGATGTCAGCCAATTTTGCCAGGCTTAATGAATCTGCTACAAGGCCTACCGGCGGGGAGTCCAAGATAACAAAATCAAAGTTCTCCCGTAAATAATTAATCAATTCTGCCATCCGCGAATGTATAATTAACTCTCCGGGGTTTGGTGGTACCGGGCCCGAATTAAGTAAATATAAATTTGGACAGTTCTTTACAGGTTGTATAATATCTTCTGGCTGCAGGCTCTCATTGATGATATAATTGGAGATCCCTACCGAATTGTTGACACCCAGGTTTTTAGAAAGGATAGGTTTCCGTAAGTCAAGCTCTAAGACCGCCACCCGCCTGTTGCTGATGGCAAGGCTGTTACCTAAGTTTAAACTCACAAAACTCTTTCCTTCGCCACCCACACTGGAAGTAACTACAAAAACCTTGTGTTTATTGTTGGCCCCCATAAAGGAAAGATTAGTACGGATAGCACGCAGCTGCTCAGCCAGGGCACTCCTGTTATTGGTGGTGATGGCAATGGCCTCCTCCGTTTTGCTTAAACTCAGTTCGCCCAAAATCGGTACCGTGGTGCCTTTCTCAATTTCCTTCCGTGTTTCTATTTTCTGATTGGTGATGACTTTGGTAAAGACAATGGCTGAAGGGATCAAGATGCCCAGCAGGGCAGCAAAACTATATATAGTGACCTTTACCGGTGACACGATGCCATCGCTCAGGATGTCATCAACCGGGCGCGAACGCTCGGCATTGGAGCTCACCAGCTGTAGCTCAGTTTCCTCCTTTTTCTGTAAGAGGTATATGTATTGTGTTTCCTTGATGGTGAACTTCCTGTTCAACTCCACATATTGCTTTTCCTTTTCCGGAAGGCCCTTGAACTTGCTCAAATATTTGTTTTCCTCCTTACTTACACTTCTTTCTGTGGCGTTATATTGCTTCCTGATGTTAGTGATGTTTTTGCGGATGTTATTGCGCATATCTGCCAGCTGATCATTTACTGGGGCCAGGCGTGGGTCATCCTTAGTGCCTGAGTTTAAAATCATCTGCTTTCTGATCACCAGCGTATTGTAAGCTTCTACCTGGGCACTCAACACCGGATCTTGCAAGCCACTGGTGGAGGCTACAATTTCTTCTTTGCCCGACGCATTTTTAATGCTCGATTCTACCAGCGACAACAGCTGGCCCTGGTAGTCGCTTTGGCTTTTTTGGGTGTCTAAAGACTGCAGGTTAGTCAATAACTCCTGCGCCGTGAGCGATACATCATAAATCTGGTTGCTGGCTTTGAAATCTCGTAAGGCATTTTCCTGCTGACTTAACTCTGCACTGACCGTCTCTAAACGTTCGCGCAGGAACACCAGGGCCCGTTTAATGGCCTGATTCTGGTACTCCAGGTAGGAAACATTATAGGAGTGAATTAAGATTTCTATATATTGACTGGCCCTGACAGGAAGCTCATCTACTACAGAGATTTTCAATAACCCGATTCCCCCGTTTTTAGCCTGCTCTACGGTGAGCCTCGACAGGTAGTTTTTAATGGTATTTGTTCTCCCGTTGAGCTGTAAGGAATAGGTATCAGCGAGGATAGCCTTGCCCGGTTTTTTGCGGATCAGCACTGTATCGGTGTGGATGATCAGCTTTTGCCCATAGGCCCCTTTATAGTTTACGCCATCATCTTTTATGCTGTAACCCTGCGGCTGTAGCTCCAGAATATATTTGGGGCTGCCATAGTCAGGATCTCCCTTGTGAACGTTAATATCCACAGCCATGGAATCAATTAACACCGGCTGATCTCTCAAGTGCCCCAGCTTAGAAACAGCAATAGCCAGCTTTAAAGAGTCTACCACCTGCCCGTTCAGCTGGTGGGAACGTAAAATAAATATCTCGTTGCTGACAATAGAGGCGGTATTTTCTGAGCCACTCACCAGGCCTGCATTGGCCAGGATATCGGTGGTACCCTGCTCCAATGCTTGTCCCCCGACAATAATATAACCGGTAAGCTGGTATTTTGGTGTGGCATAGCGCAAATAAACGTAAGCACAAAACAGCGTGATGAGCAAAGAGATGATGATCCACACATAGTTGGCAAGCAGTTTAGACAAATAATGTTTGAAGTCAAATGAGCCCATTTCGGACTGTGTTGCTTTGCCGTTCTCAAAAAAATCTTCCATCTAACAATATATTAATATGCTTTTTTGTAAACCGGACATGTTAAATAAACCCCGGTAAAAATTTAAAAAACCCGCGTAAATATGGCAATGATCCCTACTGTTAAAGTGACCATTGAGGCGTAGAAGCGAGATTCGTCACTGAAGCGGCGACTATCCCTTGGCTGCACATAAATGACATCATTATGCCTCACCTGGAAAAGCTCCTGGTTATAGAGGAGGTCTTTCTTACGCAGGTCTACTTTAAAAATGGTTCTTTTGCCATTATAGTCCCTGTAAATTTGAATATCGTGTCTTTTAGCGGAAATAGGCAGGTCGCCGGCCGCACCTAAGGCATCTAAAAAGGTAGTTCTTTGTAAAGGGAGTGTGAAAGTACCCGGATTGCGGACCTCCCCTAGCACGGTAAACTTAATCTGAAAGAATTTAACGGTCACCAGCGGTCCGCGGAGGTATTTAACCAGCGACAGGGTGAGCTGATCTCTCAATTGCATGGAGGTGAGGCCTGTGGCTTTAACTTTACCCATATAAGGCAGCTCAATGGTGCCATCAGCATCTACCAGCGTACCCACAATCTCTGATTCGGACCTGACGGCGCCAGAACTGTTGACGCCACTGGAGTTAACCCCTCCATAGGCATTGAATAAGGCAGCAGCCTCAGGATCTTGCGCACCAATGGTGATTAATAAACGGTCGCCATCCTGAACGGTGCGCTCCACCTGAGACATGTGTGGCAGCTCTATCCGGTCTGCTTCTGGCAGGTCATTGAAATAACGAAGTTGTTTATTTGAAGCACATGAACTGATGACGATGGCGACCACCGTCAGTATATATAGTCTGTTTCTCATCCCAGGACACTGTTTAATATAGCTTAATAAAGATAATATATAATGATCACAATTTAAATAAGTAGAATAAATATGTATAATTCTAGGTGTATAAGTTAATAAGGGCTTAAATTTTATTTAAAGACGGTAAAGTAGCCCAATTTCTACATGGAAGTTATTGACATCCTGTTGATCCCAATCCCAGAAGTTTCCAGTGGCACCGGCAAACTCCCATTGGTAGTTCAAGGACCTGATGTAGGCCACCTGGCTGTTGAGCATAAAGCGCTTATAATCCCAGTTAAACTTACCGGTTACGCTGAGGTCTACCCAATGTCGCCTGATATCTGGTTTGGTCCGAAAGGCCCGGTAAAAGAGGTCATTGTTTTGCACCAGCCGCTCAAATTGCAGGCCTACTTTCTTGAGTCCTTTCACCCAGCTCACATCCAGCGATTGCAGGTTGCTGCCTGAGCCTATACCTGCCCCCAGCACCTGACCTTCGTTGGTATACCCATGCTTGATAGAACTGTGGCTATACCAATAACCTGCCCCCCGGGTGATCCTGGTGAGTGCGGCTTCCAGCTGCGTAACTTCTATGCCCGCTTGCAGGTATGCCCCTTCGGCTCTTAAAGGGAACAGTTTTCTAAAACCAACAATATAAGCCCTGCTGTGTTCTGGCTCTACAAAAGCATCCCTGAAATTATAGTTATGGTCATTCTTGCCATATTGGAAATAGATTTCTGCATGGGTTTCGGGCATCACCCAGCGCGCAGAAAAGGACAGCCGCTGGTCCCATTTACGGGGATCTTCTTCATCAGAGCCCGTAGATGTGTCAAACTTTAGGTCACGTTTCTGCACCCCCGAAAAGATGGGAAAGTAATCGTTGAAATTGTGGCCCATGCTATTTTCATAAACCATGTAACTGCGGTCAAAGCCCAGGAATAACTGCGGCACCCATTTTGGCTGATACGTTACCGCGATGCCAGAAAGGTAACGCCAGTCGTCTTTCTTGGGCCTGAAGATGGGCTCTGGCGGAAGGGCCTCCCCCGAAGCCTCCAGTTTGCCTGCAATAATTTGCCCTTCAAAGGAGCCTATATAAGTATTGATGGGCCTGCGGGTATTTAAAGTGAGATGTTTAAATCCCGCGGCAGTATTGCTCATCAACAAGGAATTGCGGATGCCGGGCCCCCACCATAGGTTTTCATTCGACAAGCCCAGGGATACCGGCCCTGCATTGAGCCTGACACTGCTTTGTCCCCAGCTGAGTTTCTCATATCGCCCCTCGCCAAATCGTTCTGGGGCATCTATAGAATTGTAGTAGAGCGTGTAACCACTCTTAAATTCTTTGCCATTGTCGACTTCATACTGCTGCCTGAAATTTTTGTTTTCTGCATACACATATTCTGGCCGCAGCTGGATGCTTAAAGGTCCTATTTCCAGAAAGATGCCTGCAGAAACCATAGTTTGATAGCCGCGGGAAGGCACCATTAAACCATCATTCATGCCATAAGGATGGTGCGTGTTATATTGCTGTTTCCATACGACTGGCAAAGCGTAAAGGCGTGCTTTTAATTTAGGGTATTCCACGATCAGGCGGTTGAGGTCTTCCAGATAGAGATCATCGGAAAGCTGCATATGTGTTCGAGGCGACAAGTGGAGTGGTCTGATCATCAGGGATGCCCTGGAGCTGTCCTTACCCAAAAGTTGTTGTCTTCTGTATAAATCATCTGTTTCATACAGTAAGCCTACAGGCAAGGTTTGCGCAGCGGAAACCTTAGCCAGTATAAGCAGGTATAGTAAACAGACAAACTTCATGAATTTCATACCTTTAAAAATTAGGTTGTAAAATTTGTTATGCTGGAATGCTGGGGTTATGCTTAAGGCTAGATGAGCAATAGGTTTCAAAAGCCTTAGGATATGATCAACTGGCATTGTTAAAATAGTAGTTGGTGGTTGTTAAAATGGCAGTTGGTGTTGTTAAAAATGATATAAAAGCCCTAGTTTAACATGTACATTGTTGACATCCTGTTGCTCCCAGTCCCATGCCCCAGTCCCTTTCTGCTGGATCAGTCCGTAGTGGTAGTTGAAAGAATGTGTATAGTTGACGGTAGTATTGAGCACCAGCTTGTTAAAGTTCCAGTTAAACTTACCATTGAAGCCCAAATCAATCCAATGGCGACGGGGGTCTGTGGTGCCACTCTGGTAATATAAATCACTGTTTTGATCGATACGCTCCATGCCGAAGCCTATTTTCTTTAAGCCCTTGACCCAGCTGACATCAAAGGACTGCATGTTGCTGCCCGGACCAATCCCTGCACCTAACACCTGCCCTAAATGGGTATAACCATCACGCACCTGCGCATGGGTATACCAGGATTCGCCATTGTTGAATTTATCTTCTGAAGGTGGTTTAGCCAATTGGGTGACCTCGGTTTCAAACATGATAAATTCTGCATCAGTCCGCAGCGGAATCAGTTTGCGGAAACCGAAAATATAGGCCCTGGTATGATCGGGCTTTGTCGCCAAATTGCGCGTATTAAAAGCCCTGTCGTTTCTTCCCCATTGGAAATAAACCTCAGCTTTACTCGCCGGTAGCACATAACGCAGGAAATAAGAGATATATTGATCACGCTCTTTAGCATCCTGACCATTGACATATCCCTTTAAATCTGGATAATTAGGCTTTTCGGAGGCGCTGAATACAGGTAAATAATCACTGAAACTCTTCCCCATGGCATGGTTATACACCACAAAAGAATGGTCAAAGCCCACAAAGAGGTTGGGCACCCATTTAGGCTGGTAACTGATGGCGATGCCGTTGATGTAACGCCAGTCATTAACTTTAGGCACCAGCTCAGAAAGTATATTACTGATATTGGAACGATAGAGTTTACCTGCAATCAGTTGTCCTTCGAGGTGACCTATATAAATATCCACCGGTCTGACGGTATGCAGGGTGAGGTGTTTGAATCCTGCAGCGTTATTGGTCATCAGCAAGGCATTCCTCACCCCTGGTCCCCACCATAGATTTTCATTCGAAAGCCCCAGGGATATTGGATCGAAGGTTAAATTGATGCTGCTTTGCCCTAAGCTGATGTCTTTGTACTTTTGAACCCCCATTCGCTCCGGATTATCAATTCTGTTCAGGATGATCAACTCCGAGGTCTTAAATTCTTTTGCCGTATTGCTCTCCTGTAAAATAGTAAAGAACTCATTGCGGCTGTACACAAATTCTGGCCTGAACTGCATGCTGAAAGGACCTAGTTTTGCATAGATTCCCGCAGAAATCTGGGTTTGGTAACCCTTAGCTTGAATCATAGACCCATCATTCATTCCATAAGGATGGTGACTATTGTATTGCTGCTGCCAGACCACCGGCAAAGCATACATTTTAAAACCCCTTGGCCTGATCTTTTGAAGAAATTCTGGAAAGATGCCCAGGTTAATCTCCTTTCTGTAGTCGGTTAAAGAAATAGCACCGTTATCACGCTCTTCTTCTTTGCTAAGCTGGTCGAACTCGGTGATATATAAAGGCCTGATCATATAAGAACGATTCGACTGGTCATTTCCCAGCAGCTGCTGCCTTCTGTAAGCATCCTCTACTCCATTAAACAAACCTACAGGGATGGTTTGCGCAAAAAGCTGCTGCCCCAGGCCTAAAAACAAGAGACAGGTGGACACAATGCAAAATTTCATTTCCTTACCTATTTGCTAGACGTTAATTAATTAATCATTTACCTTGATTAAGGTTATTTATTTATAGGAACTTATTGATGAATGTTAGTTGTAGCTGGTATTGATTTGAGAAGCGCTGCTCTAGAGCGTTTTATGGTGTGGACACAGCAAGCTTTCCTGACCCACAGGAAGTGGTCAGTCCTTTTGTAAACTCCTTTTATTTTAATTCTTTACTATATTTTCTAAAATCGTATCGCCAAACCTGGTGTGTGGCGGTTGATTGTGTATCTTATGTTTTTCAAATGATGTTCTGCCTGAAAAATTAACATTGTTTATTAAGACCTTTTTATAACGCTCGATATAGATGGACATGGCCCCATTAATGGTCAGGATGGTAAACATCAGCAAACCTATAGTTGCTGTATTGCCCAATTGCTGCAACGATAGTGCCAAGGCAATGAACATAATATTTACCAACGCCAAAACCAGCGTAGTTTGTACATGTGTTAAGCCCAGAAATAGCAACCTATGGTGCACATGGTTACGGTCGGCTGTAAAAGGTGAGGTATTGCTGATGACCCGTAAAGTGAACACCCGCATGGTGTCAAAAATAGGAATAATCAGTATGGCCAGCACTAGTCCTGCCGAAGAAGTGATTTGCAGAGGCCCTATCATAATTTCATGTTCATTGCTGACGGCCAGGAATTTTACACTGGTGATTGCAGCAATAAAGCCGATCAATAAGGAGCCTAAATCGCCCATAAAGATCCTAGCCGGAGTAAGGTTAAAAAATAAAAAGCCGATGAGCCCTCCTGCTAAAGAAATAGACAGGTAAGCCCAGCCTATTTCTCCTGCTTTAAAAAATAGACAAGCGTACATTAAACTGAAGATGACCCCTAAGGTGGCCGCTAAGCCATCTACCCCATCAATGAGGTTAAAGGCATTCACCACCCCCACCATAAACAGGGAGGTTAACAGGATGCTTGCCCAATAGGGGATTTCTTCATAGCCTAAAATGCCATTTAAATCTGAGATGCGGATATTTGCCCATATAGATACAATAAAAGCACTGGCGAATTGTGCGAGGAACTTTTTAAAGGGACTTAACCCAACAATATCATCTTTTAAACCCACCATAAATAAGATGAGCCCGGCGGCCATCAGCAGATGGGCCTCTGGCAGGAACCTGGATGGAATGAAGAGGGAACAGGACAATAAAAATCCAAAGAATATGGCGATGCCACCAAAATTCGGCACAATACGGCTGTGTACTTTACGACTCTCTGTAGGCTCATCAAACAATCCTTTCTCAATAGATATTTTAATGATCGGAGGGATGGCAAAAGCTACAACCAGGAGGCTAAAAAAAAAGATAAGGGTGAAAACCATATTGCTATTTTTTAACAGTAAAACTCACGCAAGAATAAAGCCAAAAGACTCATCTCCAATATTTTAAAAACCCATACACCGCCCAGGTACTTAAATAGTACAGACTTTTAAACAGTCCTAATTTTTCAATTTTGTAAAGCACTAAAAACTGTGGAATAATGACCCTACTTTTTTTAGCAGTTGCAGAATTTTGCAGCAAACGGTAATTGGCCAATACTTCCTGGTTGCCATAGGCAACCTTTACTTTTTTAAGGATGTCGAGCCAGTACACATAATCATCGCGGTTGCTTTTCATACCTTCCCGCAGGTACACTTTTCCATAAGGTTTAGTGTCGTACAGTCCTGTTAAGCAGGAAATGGAGCAGGTTTTAAGCATAGAATGATAATCTTCTTTCTCAGAGGCGATAAATGGCCGCAGAATTTCTTTTCCATCTGCATCGATCCGGGTGTGTGAGCCATAAACCAGGGCTGTATTTTTACGCCGCATCAGGTCCAGCTGCTTCTCCAGGAAATCGGCATTCCAGGTGTCATCAGCATCCAGCAGCGCTATATATTGGCCCTTTGCCTGCCGGATGCCCTTATTGCGTGCCGCTGCGGAGCCTGCATTGGCCTGCCGCAGCAACTGTATCCTGGAGTCATGCCCCATAAAGTTGCTTACCACCTTTGCCCCCTGATCTGTGGAGCCATCATCAATGATAATCATTTCCCATAAGGGGTAACTTTGACTGATCACAGAATTTATTGTTTGCCCAACGAATCTTTCTCCATTGTACATTGGGGTAATCACCGACACTAAACCTGGTACCATGACGCCTTAAATTATTGATTGTAAAACTGCGGTGTTTCCATGCCTTCCCTGAGCTTCACCCAGGCTTTTAAAATCCTGACGTAATGGTAACCCTCTACAGGTGCTGTTGCTGTATCCCACTTGCTGTCAAAAAACGCTTTGTTCGATTTGAGGTATTTACCATTGACCAGCTCTACCTCTGCCCCATAAGAATAACTTACAGGGATGGTCCTGACGGCTTTGATGCTTCTGAAATGAAACATCCCCAGAGGGATGCCCATTAAAACCAGACGGCTCTCAAAGTCTTCATCTTCATTGCCTATTGCCGGAAACCGCTCATCAAACCAGCCGACCTGCCTGATGATGGATTTTGATATCAGAAAATGACTCCAGCTCTGGTTAATCAATGCGATATTTTGGGTTAATATGCCGACATGCTCCAGGTCTCTTCTAAACAGGGGAGAGATTTCCAGATCGTCATTACAAATGAGTATTTTTTCATTTGTACTATTCAGTATAAGCTGGTTCCAGAGTTTACTTAAGCCCTGGCCTTCCATAAAACTTACAACCTTCACATTTTTGAATTGTTTTGCAAAAGAATTTATTTCATCAAGGTAAGCCCGCTGCAGGTCCTGGTGGTAATGGCCGTTAACGGCGATGATGATCTCTGTATCATTGAAAATTTTAAGCAATTGAAGCAAAAAGGGCTTAAAAAGGGTTTCATAGCGGTTTGCATAGGTGGTGATGCCGATGCTGTAGCGATGGTTGGTCATATCATGACTCGCTTTTTGGGGCATCATCTTCCAGCTGAACCGGCTTATTTTCCAGAAAAGGCTATAAAGATATTCCAGAAAGGGAGTGGTTTTATCTTTGATTTTCATCTTTAATTTATTTATGATGAGTTCCTGATGGGGTAGCTATACTGATTTCGGCCTTGTTAAAAATTTAAAGAGCTCCCTGATCATGACCATACGCCCATATATTTTACGCGTGAAGCTACGCCTGCTTTTTCCCACCTTTTCGGAAGTAAAAACGGCATCATGTCTTCGGTATTGCACAAGGGGCTGTCGGAAAAACAGGACGGAAAAACGAAACTCTGCCACCAGGCCAAGCCATAAGTCGTGCCCTATTTCTTTTGTATCGGGAAAAGGCAAGGCCGCCTCCAACACGGCCCTGCGAAAAGCCATACAGGAACCATAATAGGAGCTTCGAAAAATATTCTTGATGATGCCCGGGCCGGAGTTAAAATATTCGAAGAAAGAAGGATGCAAAACCTCCAGCTGCGCATTGACGATGATAGAGTCGCTCACCACCAGGGCATATTTCTCAAGTTGTGCCAACTGCTGTTTGTATTTTCCCTCCAGCCAGATGTCATCCTGATCGGCCAGAAAAATGCACTCACCACTCGACTGCTGCAGCGCATACTCGAAATTTTTAATGGGATCAAGGAAAACATAGTCCTGGTACAATTTAATGCGGGGGTCTTTGAAAGAACGGATCACTGCCACGGTTTGATCGGTAGAGCCATCATCAGCAATAATCAACTCATCTTGAGGGCCTATTTGTGATAAAATGGAAGCTATTTGTGCTGCAATATATTTTTCGCCGTTATAAGTCGCCATGCAAACGGAATGATGAGCTCCTTCAAGCGGCCGCAACCAAAGCTGACTCTTTAGCCTTTGTTGTTGTATTTTTTGTTGAGCGGATTCCCTATGCTGATAATTTAGTTCAAGCTGGTCTTGATGGTTCTGCATCTCTTGCCTGTCTTGGAGGTTATGCTGTGAACTGATCAATAGATATAGATAGTATCTATAGTATAAAGTTAAAAAAGAAGCATCTTTCATTTTGACAGATAAGCCTATAGCATGCCGGGTTACCGCATAAAAGAAACCTATGCGTGCTGCCAAGCTGTGTTTATTTGCATGAAGCGCATCTTGCAGGTACTGTTTAAACCTCTCCTGCTGTTTTTCTACCGAGGGTTCATCGTTAGAGTAGCTTTGCCAGCCAACCGCCGGAATAAGAAAGAACAAGGGCGACAGGGGCCTTACCTTATCTATAAACTGAAAATCTGAGAAGTCTAATTTCACCTTTTCATTATAGCCCCCTACTTCCTTAAAAAGCTGTAACTGAACCAGCATTCCACTGTTAACCGGACTGTATTGTCGCAGCAGATGTACGCCCGGCAATATTTTGCCTGGAGGATAGCCACGCTGGTGTTTGACCCTGTATGGAGAAAATATCAGGCCACTTTCATGTCCTAAATCATTTTTAAGTTTTAAATAAGGGGCAAATAATTTGATCTCCGGGTTTTTAGCAATTGCTGCGGCAAAAGTTTCCAGCAGGTCATTCTCAAACCGGGTATCCTGATCCAGGAGCAGCAGCCATTCTTTGTGCAGCGTTTCGGCTTTGCGGGCGGCAGCATTATATGCTTTGCTGACCCCTGGATTTTGAGGATCATGATGGTAATAAACATGGAAAGATTGCCAATAAAAACTTGCTGCTGTGGCTTGCGGCTCAGGACTGTTGTCATAGATATATAGGTCAAGCATGGACCCATTTCGATCTAGGTTTTGCTGCAGACTTTTGATGGTGAGGGATTCGCTGAGGCTTTGTTTATATAACACAACAACAGCCAACAGTAAAGGAGGCAAAGACATCATGGGGCATTACTTTATAAATAAGGTGGTGATGGCCAACTCAAAATCCGCAGCTAAATTTAGGCGCTGCAGGGTCTGGAAGGCATGTTTCGCCAGCTTACTTCTGAGTACAGGATCGATCAACAACCGTTCCATGGCCGCATAAAGTGTTACCTCCTGCTCAGGGTCTATGAAACGGCAATCTCTTTGATCTAGCACTTCTGTAAGGGCCGTGTTTTGGGTTAAAATGAGGTTTTTTTGCTGGGCAATCGCTTCAAGCGCTACCAAGCCCCATGATTCAAACCAGGAAGGCAACACAAATATTGTAATGGCTGTAAAAAAACTGTTTGTTTGCCTGGAATATGGTAAAAGTGTTACTGAATTCTGTAACCCTAGGTGCTTGATTTGTATTTTTAAGTTGGCCTCCATTTCCCCTTCCCCCATCAGAAATAGTTGACATTTCTGATCAGGGTAATTTGATTGTAATTGAGCAAAGCAGCGGAGTAAGCTGTCTAAGTTTTTAGAAGCGGTGAAGCTGCCTAAAAAACCGTAATTTATCGTGGAAGGAATGGTTTGTTCTCCTGAAGCTGCAGCAGAAGCTCGTTCCTGAAGATCATCATGCTGCTCTATTAAATCTTGAGGTACAGTTTGAATCCTTTCTGGTGGCGTATAGATAACCTTGCTGTTAGGGAAAGTGCAGCCAAATTCATTTTGCCATAACGACTGCTGCTGCCGGGAGACAAAAATTATGGTATTCTGTGGCTGGCGGAGCAGGAAACGATAGAAGGGAAACAAGCCCCGGGGGAGCCATTTGAATTTTCCGGGTGTAGGCTGTTCGTGTAAATGCCAGATGTGGCGCTTGTTTAACATCAAGGCAAGTAAAGGACCTATGGTGTTGACAATGGTGTTGGTATAAATAACATCTACCTGCTGTTTTCTATAGTAAATATAAAGCCTGACCAACGCTGGCAACTGGTAAATTAAACAGACTATGCTTCGGATCAAACTACCATTGAGAAGCTTGAAGTGAACACGTTTAATGTCCTGAGGCTGATGATTTTTATTCGGTGGGTCTTTAAACTGACTGCGGAAGCCCGCTGCAGCCGATATTGGCAGTACCAGCAGCGGAAGGGCGATGCCTTTGTTTTTGACAATCATCATCACCCGAAACAATACCGACTCTGCACCGAAATATAAATCTCTATGGCCTACAAATACTACTTTTAACATACTCCTTTTAAATACCATTCCGTTTTAATCATTATCTCTTTTTCTGGATTCGATATACTCCTTGTCGCTTTTTTTCAAGCGTTCCATTCCATCGCTTTTGGTATCGAAAATCACATGGATAAGGTAGTTCTGGTAGGGGTTAAAAGCGATAGCACTCGGTTCTTCTAAAAAAACGGCCCTGCCATATAAAAAAGAGAATGCAACAATGCCGACATAGGTAACGGCCTTGAAATAAACATCTTTATAAAGCGTAATCAAATAAGGCAACAAGATTACATTGGATAATAAAAAGTAAAACCGATACCTGTTGCTGATCTCAATAAATTCATAAAAAACAAAAAACACGACCACATTGATCAGGAAGAGATTAAAGAAAATGGGATAAAAGCGGTATTGCTTCAACTGCTTTCGGTGGATCATGTACAGGAAAAAAAGCAGGAAATTAATCAACACTCCTACACTGAGCACCCGGTTTACGCCATAGGTGTTTGAGCTGAGGTACATTTTAATGATGGAGCTGGTATGGCCTCCCATTTGATCGGCCACCCAGTTTAACAGGCCTGTCATCCAGTGCACTTGCAAAAAGAAAATACAGGCGCTAAAAAGAAACAGCAGCAAGTATAATTTATTACCCCATTCTTTATGCAGCACAAAGTATAAAGGATACAATAGAATAGCCGAGCGGTGAAATAAAAAGGCAATGGTGACCAGCAGAAAGTAAGGCCAGAATCTCCTTTGATAAATAAAATACAAGGAAATAAAGAACAGCTGAACGGCCACTGCCTGTCGGATGGCAATCATATCTAAGGGGAAATAAACTGAACTATAATAGATTAATGCGCCTAAAACTGGGTATACGCCATATAACTGTAAACCTTTGAAGAATAATAAGGCGTTGAAAAAGGCGATGATAAAAAACACGACCTGCATACTGCCACCAAGGGATTTAATGACCGAATTAAGTACTTTATAGCCCTGTTCCATGTAACTGTAGGTAAATGTGGGACTCTTCGTTGTCAACACCTGCTCTAAAGGTTCCACATACAGAAAAAACTCCCTGTAGGAGGGCCAGTCGCCACCCATCTCAAATTTGAGTCCGGCGATGAACCATAACAGGAAAAAGCTGCAGATCAGCAAAACGCTTTTATAGACCCTGGGGATGGATGTGATCTCCAGAAAGCCAAACAAGCCAAGAATCAAAAAGATGATGAAGTAAAACATTTTATTTCTTTAGGAAAGCCCTTAGTTTGATGATATTTTCGAGTAGCATTTTTTTTAATGGGGAAATCAATCCAAAGGCTTTCCTGATCTGTAAAGTCTCCAGTAAGGCTCTTGTCTGAAAGGATATTCCGCCAGTATAATAATTGGTGAGTATTTGCTCTATAAAAACAAAATTCACGCCCAACCGCTTCATCCTGAGCATGAAATCATAGTCAGAAGAAGATTTATAGTTCAAATTAAAGCCCCCGTGTTTTTCATACACTGCTCTTTTGACAAAGCAGGCAGGATGTTCAATCATACCTGTTGACAGGAAAGAACTATGGTTGCCTATAACTGATTTAAATGCACCGGATTGATCGAAGACCCTTAACATGCCGTGAAATATATCACCTTCGGGATAATCCAGATAGGCGTTAACGACTGCTTCAATAGCATCAGCTTCATAATGATCCCCACTATTTAGCAAACCCACTATACTTCCATGGGCAAGTGCCACTCCTTTATTCATGGCATAGTATATTCCTCCATCGGGTTCGGATATATATTGATGAAGAAGCGCAGCATAATCACCGATGATTTCCTGTGTACCATCGGTGGAACCCCCATCAATAATGATGTATTCTATAGGTACATACTTTTGGGCCGCAATGCTTTTCAAGGTCCTTTCTATACCCTGCCTGTTATTCAAAACGACGGTAATGATAGATACTAAAGGCTTTGTCATGATTTCCCTCTTTTACCTATTCCAGATGCCGGTTGCCCGGTTATTAATTAATTTCTGGTACTGCAGCGTTTCAACCACTGCACAACCAGCACATAAAATGGTCGTTGCCAACACTACCCCCGTGGTGCCCATGGTCTTGCCCAAAAATATGCTTAAGGGTATATTCAACAATCCTGAAATAACAACAAGGTAAAGCTGCAGCATGATTTTACCTGTTCCATTAAAATAAAAGCTAAAGATGGACCTGTAGGTATTTAATACAGTAAAAAAAAACAATACCAGGGATAAGGAAAAGGGAACCTGAATGGCAGATCCTACCCACAATCGATAGATAGGATTTGCTAAAAACAGCATCAATAAGCCGAAGCAAAACAGGAGCACACAGAATTTCAGTAGCTGACGCACGGTGTGTTTTATCCAGGCGACATCTTTTTTTGCATGGGCTTCGGTAAATGCAGTCCAGAAAGGGGTCATCACAATAGCACAAATCATGGTGATGACGGAGAAATATTTAAAAGCAACATTGAAAGTGGTTACCGCTGCCGGGGAAATGACATTGCTGATAATGAGGTTATCTGCATGATATAAGAAGATCAGGCCGATCTGGATCAGAAAGAACTTAATACCCAAATGAAACAAATCCTTGAGGTAAGCACGTTTGACATATTTAAAAGCCGGCGCATAAGCCTTATAGCTGCCCTTGTAAAGAATTAAATTAAAAATCAGGAACACCAAAAGCGGGCATGTGGTGGATGCCAGTCCGAGGTATAATAATGAGCCACTGGTTGTTTGATGTAGCAAATAGATGACAATGAGGCTGAGGAAATTACCTAGAAAACCAATGAGGGAGGCCATCACCGTATTTTGCCTTGCCGCAGTGACCACATTGATCAGTTGCAATACAAATTGAAAGGAAAACATGGAAAAAACAACCAACATCAAGGTGCTGATCTCCTTTGCCAAGCCAGCCGGGGCATTTAAGATTTTGGCAAAATCGATGAAGGCATGAAAAGCAAGAAACAACAGCAGCAAGACTCCACTGATTACGATAAGCATAAAATAGGTGGTGCTGACATAACTACGGGCTAAAGTTGTCTGTCCATTAGCAATGGCTTCGGCGAGTTTACTTTTCAATCCATTGCCAAAACCGATATCAAAGAACGCAAACCAGGTGAGAAATGAACTGATGGTGAGCCATATACCGAACTGTGAAGGATTGATGTAATCTATCATCAGTGGGATTAAAAGTAGGGAGATCAAGATAGAACCACCTTTAAAAACAAATGTTCCAGCGATATTCTTCTTAGCCAACAGGCTTCGTTGATGGCCCCTGGAAAAAAAGTCTCGGGTATAGGTCAGGATCTTCAAAATAATTAATTTAGAATTTCATCAGTAATTTTCCTGATCCATAAAACCAGGGTAGATAGAAAGGCCCCTAAAAAGCCGCCAACCAGCAATCCTTT
>NZ_JAZQPU010000155.1:0-1511 GCF_045628745.1 Pedobacter sp. | reverse complement strand
CGACTTGAGCGTGTTGGGAATATGTGAATGGTTTGCCGCGGGCGAGTGTGCATGTACTACGGCCAAGCTGCCGCGACTCATGGAATCGGATCTGGTCAACAGCATCGAATTTGGGCGCACGGCGGTCGGCCTTGGTGGTGTTGATGGGCCTTTCTGTTCCTCATGGCGGTCTTTCAGGGTCAACTTGCTGATATCTAAGCTCTGCCCACGTTCGTGCCTAAGGGAGGTGCGCGGAGGGCTAGCGACGGGTGCCTGAGGTAGTGGTATACCATTTTCGATTTTATCAGCTTTAACATTCGTTTCTTGTTCCATTTGAGATGTAATAGAACTTGAAAAATCAATGGTTAATTCATCTGCAGCCTGAGTTGTTGAACAAGGGAGCTCAATGGTGAAACATGTGCCAACGCCAGGCTCACTTTGAACGTAAATATGGCCATGATGCATTTTAACAAATTCTTTAGCGATGGATAAACCAATTCCACTTCCCTGGTTTAAGATGGTTGCAGCCGTATCAATCTGAAAAAAACGATCAAAGATCTTCTCTTTGTCTTCGGCAGAGATTCCTATTCCGGTATCTGACACCTTGATCACCAATGAAGCTTCCTCCCCATTACCCAGTTGGTCACTTCTCTCTAATTCTAAGGAAATTGTGCCACCAATAGGCGTAAATTTAAAGGCATTGCTTAACAAATTGAACAATACACGTTCTATTTTATCCTGATCAAAGGAAATAAAGAAATACCGCAGCTGGCTTTTAAAGACCAGTTGAATTTGCTTACGTTCACTAAGGTCATTAAAAGATTCCAATACTTCTTTAATAAAAGAAACGACATCTACTTCTATAGCATTTAACCGCAGTTCATGGTCTTCCATTTTTCTGAAATCCAGAATCTGGTTCACCAGGTTGAGCAGCCTTCTGGTATTTCTTTTGATCATAGCTAAAGGACCAGCAATTTCAGCATCTCGCTTTTCTGCCAGGAGCCTATCCACCGGACCCATGATCAGTGAAAGTGGCGTCCGGAATTCATGGCTCAGGTTAGTGAGGGATTTAATTTTTAACTTGTCTAACTCCCGTAAACGTAAGGCCTCCATGCGTTCCTGTTCAATCAATTGCTCAGCCCTCATTTTTTCCTGTACAAGGGCAAACTTTAAATTGAGCTTCTTAATCCCATTATGTCTGATATAAAGAAGTGTACCTGCAATGACCAGCGCATAAAAAATATAAGCATAGACGGTTAGCCAGAATGGAGGTTCAACATGTATTTTAATGGTGGTTTCTGCCGTATTCCACAGCCCGTCGTTATTACTGGCCCTTACATGAAATACATAATCACCAGGATCTAGATTTGTATAAGAAACAGACTTCGTGTTCCCGGCATCTATCCAATCTTTATCCAACCCCTCCAAACGATAGGAATACCTGTTTTGCTCTGGTGCTGTATAGTTAACACTCACATAACTGAGGGTAAAATTCTGCTTATAATCCAGGTAAATATCTTTGACAACGGAGA
>NZ_JAZQPU010000154.1:0-15584 GCF_045628745.1 Pedobacter sp. | reverse complement strand
TATTGGAAATTAAATTAACACTCGAATTATGGAAAAAGAATTGATTAATGACATTGTTGGCTGGGATGTAATGAACTGGTCAAAAGCTATTGATTATTGGGAGCAAAACACTTCAATTTCTAACAAGGAATATGAATGTTTAGAACTAGGCTCGAGTAAAGGTGGGATGTCTTTATGGTTAGCACTGAATAAAAACAAGGTGTATTGTACAGACCTTAACGGGCCAGAGACAGATGCTTATCATATGCATTCTAAGCATCAATGCTCTTCAAGAATTACATATGGTGCAGTAGATGCAACCAACATTCCTTATGAAAACCATTTTGATCTGGTTATATTTAAATCTATTTTAGGTGGTATTAGCAGTATTAAAAATGAAAATAAAGCCAATACGGTCAATGAAATATATAAAGCATTAAAACCCGGGGGCACGCTATTATTTGCTGAAAATCTTGAATCTACCTTTCTACATAAATTATTAAGAAAAGGGTATGGTACACCCAACTGGAATTACTTGAAACTAGATGAACTTGAAACAGTATTTGCCCCCTTTAATTCTCTAAATTATACTACAGTGGGTTTTTTTGGCTGTTTTGGGCGCACCGAGAAACAAAGAAATATTCTTGGTAAAGTTGATGCTCTGCTACAAAAATTAATTCCAATGAAAAGTAAATATATATTAGTGGGTGTAGCCGTAAAGTAGAGATGTAAATACTTGTTAAAGAGCGTTAAACACTTGAAAATGATTTATCTTCAACCTATTCTGTTTTTGTGTGTTATCAAGATAATTAAAATTTTATGTGTTATAAACTTTACACGTAACTATGAAAAAAAATTATTTATTAGTCTTGGCATTAGCAGGGATTGCAATGGCGGGATGTGGTTCGGACAACAAAAGCGATTCTGAGGGCATGGTAACGGATACCACCATGACAGATACCATGTCTACTGATTCTGCTGGTATGGTGGATAGTGCAGTTGGAGGCGGTACTGGCGGTACCGGTACAGGCACTGGCACTGGTGGCACTACCGGCTCAGGTACCTCAGGTGGGGCAGCTGGAAGTGGCACTGGCACTGGTGGTACTGGTGGCACAGGTGGTACTACCGGCTCAGGTACCTCAGGTGGGGCAGCTGGAAGTGGCACTGGTGGCACTGGTGGCACTACCGGCTCAGGTACCTCAGGTGGTGCAGCTGGGGGTGGCACTGGGGGTACAGGAGGTTCAACCAATAACTCAGGTGGTAGCGTGCCTAGACAGCAGTAAGTTTATAATAGAAAAGATGCCCATAAAAAGCATCTTTTCTATTTCGTATATGAAGATTATATTTTTTCGATTACACCGCAACCTACTCTAGGGCCAGAATTTCCAGTAGGTTGTGTTTTATAATCATCAGTACCTCCATGTACAATGATGCCACGTCCAATAATTGTTTTTGCATCGTCATCAATCGTACTCCATCGGTCTGTAGTAATAGAAACAGTTCCATGTCCTTTATCATCCAGTTGAATATTTCCTATGTCACCGGAGTGATGTACAGCAGCATCCCATTTGCCATGGTTTTCTTTCGTTGGATTCCAGTGACCATGTGCATTTTCTCCCATATTACCACAATCCCCATGTTCATGAAAGTGAACTGCAACCGTACTATCTGCTCTTGCAGGATAGTTGATTTCAAGGTCCATTTTCATCTTCCCATCTGCTAATTGATAGAATTTGGCGATGCCCATGTCTTTTGAATCTGCTGTAGTTGCAAGTTTAGCCTCTGCAACAGCTATTTCTTTGTCACCAGAGCAGGAAGTCATCAATGATGTTGTGGCTAGTAAGGCAATTAATAGATAATTTTTCATGTTTATTTTGATAAGGGTTTATTTAATAGTTAAGATCATTTTCACTCCCTAAAAATTGTGTTTTGAGCTTTTGTTCAATATAAGATTAGGATAATACAACAATCATGGGGAGGTTTAGTTTTATGGTAACGTCTTTAAGAAGATCCATAGTTATTTAATTTTGATTTTAAAACTATCTTGAAATCGTATCCAAAAACAGCAGCTAGCTTGACTTTCGGTATGCTTAGGCTAAAATTATCCATTCTTCTTAAAAACTTAATTGCTTGTGTATCTGTTCTTTTAAAGATCATCAAGCAAGTTTTTCATATTTTCTAGAACTACATTTAATTCACAGTGTTTTAATTCTAAAGTTAAAACTATGGAAAATCAAGATACAGGTAAGCTTAAAAATCAGGATGATGTTAACCCATCCAGTCAGTTTGATAAAATAGTCGGTCAGCAAGAGGATGAATCTTTACCGGTAACCAATGGAACGGGGGCTAATAATCCAGTGCCTACTTCAGGGACTTTAATTATTAAAAGTGATGATGAACAACCAGAGAAAAGTGAAGATCAACAGGAGAAAAAGGGCTAGTATGGTTTAATCTGACATTTGGTAAGTTTCAACTGACAATTTTGTCCTATTAATGAAAAAATTTCAGCCTCTAATCTTGATTTAGGTATTGATTAAAAGCTATATAAGTTTGGCATATATCTTGAAATGCCTAAATAAAAATGATTATTTAAATTTTTAATAAAAAGGAGGATTTAACTATGTCACTTATTAAATTTGAAAACGGACCTAGAGAACGGGTTTTAACAACAGGATTTAACGATATCTTTGAATCAATGTTCAATGATAGCTTTTTATCTGATAGAATGATGACCAAGGTTCCTGCTGTAAACGTTTCAGAAACCGATGACCACTATATGATAGAAATGGCTGCTCCTGGATTGAAAAAGGATGATTTCAAAGTAAAATTAGATAAAAATCTGTTGACCGTTTCTGTTGAGCAACAAAAACAACAAGAACAAACTAACAAACAATACAATAAACGCGAATTTAGTTACAGTTCATTCGTGCGTTCTTTTGCTTTGCCAGATACTGCGGATGATGCAGGTATTGAAGCAAAATATACCGATGGCATTTTAACAATTGCTGTTGCTAAAAAAGAAGAAGCAAAGCAAATTTCCCGCGAAATTGAAATTAAATAACATTAATCACGGTTATTTCTGATATTCTTAACCCGCATTCCTATGATGCGGGTTTTTTTTTAAACCTTCTTAGATCATTGGATTTTATGGTACCCTTGACCTGAGAAGGCAGCAGCTCTTGATTGGCAGTTATCGGCCAGCGTATTAATCTTCAATACGTTGTCAACAATGGTATAATGGTACTTCGCCTCACTGGTGTCACAATCACTCATGCCACTTATTTTTTGCATGATCAACGTATCGCCTTTTACTTTAAAGGAATTGGTTTCCAATAATTCGGCAGGAGAGTACGCAAATAAGGTATCTACTTTAAATTCCATGGAGACTTCTGTAGAGTCAGGAATATACAGTGTGCCCTTCCATTTTGTATTGGTAAGCACATTATTTTCTGGCAGCAGCAAATATATTGCAGCAATGGCCATGATGGGGGTTAATATAATTTTCATAAGAAGTTGATGTTAATCTTTCTGCTGCAGTAATAACAAGGGAATTGGACTATGATAAGTGAGTTTTTTGGTGATGCTACGGTGAAATATCCCTTCAATAAAGCCATGCTTTCGCGGAATAGCAATCAGCATTTGTACATCATGGGTTTTGATGAAATCAATAATGCCAGCAGCAATATCTTCATTATTATTAAAATAATATTCAGGGTCTTCACAGTCCCAAACCTCATGTAGCATCGCCTGTTCAGCAATTAAATCTGTTTGGAAGTGAGCTGTGCCTCTTTTTTCGACGTTGAGAATCAGCAATTTTGCACCCATGATATTGATGATACTTTTCAGCTCTAAAGCCGTTTTTCTTGCCCCTTGGTTAAGATCTGTGGCAAAAACTACTTTATTAATCCTTTGGTAGGTTACCGAATTTGGTACCAGCAACAGAGGCGATGAAATTTCTCGCGCAACAGTGATCGTATTACTCCCAATAACCACCCTTTCAAAACCACTCATGCCGGTTATACCCATTACAATAAGCTCCGCATGAAATTCATTGTCCAGCGCAGCAATAGCATATAGAAGCGTTTCTTCCCTAGCTAGCGTATCTATACTCGTATGCTGACTTACTAAGGGCAAAAGCTCCATTTTAAGCTGCTCTAACCTTCGGTGGCTCTCTTCACGTAAAGCTTCCATCCCAATGCTATATGACATAGGGATATCTGTCGCTACTGGCTTGTACTCATAAGCATTAAAGAGGATAATTCTCGATACAAGAACCTGTTGTGTAAGTGCTGCAGCATAATGCGCGGCATTGACGGCTGATTTTGAAAAATCCGTTAACACAATTAGCGTTTTCATAGCTTCTGAATTGAATGCAAAGCTTTAACCATCCAAACATGAAAATGTTTTTCGTTTAGATTTTAGTGTTCCACCTCTTTTTCATACCAGTGCTACTTTAGAAAAATCTTCAATTACTGGATAATCGTCAAATAGCTTGGTTGATTTTCTTAAATTAAAATTTCTATTCCTCCATATTGTTAGTTATATTTATGATAATGAACTCTTTATCTGCTGTTGGTGTGCCAAATACAGTTTATTTTGGTAAATCATCACTTTAACAGTTTTTAGAAATAAACCTATCAATGAAACGTTAAATTTTTTATTATGAGCCAAAAAGATGAATTAACGACCAGGAATGGGCATCCCATCTACGACAATCAGAACTTAAGAACCATAGGAAGCAGGGGCCCAGCCACTCTTGAAAACTACCAGTTCCTGGAAAAAATATCGCACTTTGACCGGGAGCGGATTCCAGAACGCGTGGTTCACGCCCGTGGTGCTGGTGCCCATGGTATATTTGAAGCCTACGGTACTGTTGGTGATGAACCCATTGCTAAATATACACGGGCAAAATTTCTACAGGAAAAAGGTAAACAAACAGAATTATTTGTGCGTTTTTCTACTGTTATTCATGGTGGCCATTCTCCAGAAACACTGCGGGACCCTCGGGGCTTTGCCGTTAAAATGTACACTGAAGATGGTAATTGGGATTTAGTAGGCAATAATTTAAAGATATTTTTCATCAGGGATGCACTTAAATTTCCCGATTTCATTCACTCCTTCAAACCCGATCCTGTAACTAACCGTCAGGATGGACAAAGGCAATTTGATTTTATCAGCCAGACGCCTGAAGCCTTACACATGATCACTTTCTTATTTTCGCCATGGGGCATTCCTGCCAACTACAGGCAAATGCAGGGCTCTGGCGTAAATACCTATAAATGGGTAAATAAAGAAGGGGAGGCTGTATTGGTTAAATACCATTGGGAACCATTACAGGGCATAAAAAACCTTACTTCTGCAATGGCAGAAGAAATCCAGGGAAAGAGCTTTAACCATGCTACACAAGATTTATTTGAAGCTATTGAGCGTGGCAATTATCCGCAATGGGAACTCTGTGTGCAGATTTTGGCAGATGGTGAGCATCCAGAATTGGACTTTGACCCGCTCGATGATACTAAAATATGGCCCAAAGAACAGTTTCCTTGGCTTCCAGTAGGTAAAATGACGCTTAACAGAAATCCTGAAAATTACTTTGCTGAAGTTGAACAGGCTGCCTTCGGCACAGGTGTACTCGTAGATGGATTAGATTTCTCAGACGATAAAATGCTGCAAGGAAGAACATTTTCTTATTCTGATACACAACGTTACCGGGTGGGTACTAATTATCTTCAACTCCCTATTAACGCGCCAAAGGCTAAGGTACTCACCAATCAACGTGATGGTACTATGGCCTATAACCAGGGAGGTGAAATGCTTAACCCACATGTCAATTATGAACCCAGCTCTTTAGGTGGTCCAAGAGAGGCAGAACGTACGGGAAAAGACCATACACCAATGTACCATGCTGCTTTGGTTCGTCAGAAAATTGAAAAACAAAACAATTTCGGACAGGCAGGGGAGACTTACAGGAACTTTGAAGACTGGGAACGTGATGAGCTGATTTTAAACCTGGTGAATACACTGGCTACAGCAAATAAAGATATCCAGGACAGGATGATTGATCTCTTTACCCAATGTGATGCCGACTATGGTCGCCGTGTAGCTGAAGGTTTAGCTAAAACCACCGTTACTGAAATGGATAAAGGCCCATTGGGTACCACAGGTTCTCATGATGCGGTTGTTCAGGCTGAAGAGGAAAGTAAAGAGAGTAAACCTTATTAAGTATGTCAATCGAAAATATAAATGATCAACTCATTGCTGCTGCCAGAAATGGCGACCTGGAGCTTTTGCAGCTATTGCTGGCGCAGGGTGCAGAAGTGGATTGTCAGGATGCAAGAGGTTATACGCCGCTGATCATTGCTTGTTATAACGAACAATTGGCAGCGGCTAAACTGCTCCTGGCAGCTAATGCAAATGTAAACAGTCAGGATGCCGGTGGAAATACGGCTTTAATGGGGGTATGTTTTAAAGGCTATCCCGAAATTGCAGAGCTTTTAATTGCCAATGGAGCAGACCTTAACCTTCAGCATAGTAATGGCGGAACAGCCTTAATGTTCGCCGTATTATTTGGTCGGGATGAACTGGTGAGCATTGTACTTCGTCACGGTGCTGATATTTATATCAAAGAAAACCGTGGTTTAACCGCTATCGATTTGGCTATTCAGCAAGGTAACACAAATGCTATCGAACTGATGGAAGTTTAAACTTGTATGGTATTGTTAAATTCATAAATTTGAATTAAACAATACTCATTTATGCCGTCTAAATTTAGTTCCCTAAAAATAATTTTAACTGTACCCTTATTTTTAAGTACTTTTCTATCTCCTGCCCAGGAGAAAGAAAAGCCTTATGTACAAAAAATTGAAGGCACCACATTGAGTTTTTCCATGCAGCCTATTCCTGGTGGTGAGTTCCTTATGGGCAGTACAAAAGGCAAACCAGATGAGCAGCCTCTTCATCAAGTCAAAATCTCACCATTCTGGATGAGTACTTACGAGTTAACCTGGGATCTGTATGAACCTTTTCTGTATAAGGACTATGAAACGGCCAACAGTACATCGCCTGTTCCTGCAAACGTAGATGCAGTAACCAGACCAACCAAACCTTACCTCGACATGACCTTTGGCATGGGCAAGGAAAACCATCCCGCCCTGGCCATGACACATTTTAACGCCATACAATACTGTAAGTGGCTATATGCCAGAACAGGGATCTTTTATCGCCTGCCTACTGAAGCCGAGTGGGAATATGCTTGTCGTGCAGGTACAACCACCACCTATTCTTTTGGCGATGATGCCACTCAGCTAGGCGACTTTGCCTGGTATGCCGCTAACAGTGGCGGAAAAACACATGCTGTAGGCCTTAAAAAGCCAAACCCATGGGGACTGTTTGATCTTTACGGCAATGTTGGCGAATGGACCTATGATCAATACCTTCCTGATTTTTATGCAACAGTTAAGGGCAAGCAATTGCAGGATCCTGTAGCGGTACCTGACCAGTTATACGCACATGTAATCCGTGGAGGATCTTATGAAAGTGAAGCTGCCAACCTGCGTTCTGCAGCAAGGTTGCCTTCAGATCCTGTATGGAAACAATTAGATCCCCAGATTCCTAAAAGCAATTGGTGGTTTCCCGAAGCACCATTTATAGGCATACGCCTGGTAAGACCTGTAAGCCCGCCATCACCAGCTGAAATTGATACTTACTATAATCAACCTGCCATCAGCGATTTTTAAACAACCAACCACCTCAAACCTATAAACCAAAAAACAATGGAAAACAAAGAATTGCGTGATAAGCGCAGGGAATTTCTAAAATCTTCTGCACTTCTTGCCGGAGGCGTCTTGTTGAATCAATTTGCCTTTGCAGGTGGTCATACCTCAGTTGATGACACTATTAAAATTGCTTTAATTGGCTGTGGTGACCGCGGAACCGGCGCTGCTTTTCAAGCGCTAAGCACTAAACAAAATATCAAACTGGTGGCCATGGCTGATGCTTTTCAGGATAGAATGGACCAAAGTTACAAAGTGCTTGCTGCAAAGTTCAAAGATAAGGTAGATGTACCTCAAGAGCGTCGTTTTGTAGGTTTTGATGCTTACCAAAAAGCCATTGCTTTAGCAGATGTAGTGCTGCTGGTCACACCACCGGGTTTTAGACCTATGCATTTCGAGGAAGCCGTTAAACAGGGTAAACATGTGTTTATGGAAAAACCGGTTGCCGTTGATGCACCGGGCATCCGTAAAGTGCTGGCCACAGCAGCAATAGCTAAACAAAAGAAATTAAATGTAATAGTAGGTCTGCAACGCCGTTACCAAACTAATTATATAGAGGGCCTAAAGCGTATCCAGGATGGTGCAATTGGCGACATCGTTGGCGGTCAGGTGTATTGGAATAGTGGTGGGGTTTGGGTAAACAAGCGTCAGCCAAACCAAACGGAAATGGAATACCAAATGCGTAACTGGTATTATTTCAACTGGCTCTGTGGTGATCATATTGTGGAACAACATGTTCATAATATTGATGTGGCAAATTGGGTAAAAGGTTCTTACCCGGTATCAGTGCAGGGAACGGGAAGCCGTGCCTGGAGAACAGGTAAAGATTACGGCGAGATTTATGACAACCACGCTGTAGAATTAACTTATGCCGATGGCGCTGTTATTTATAGCCAGTGCAGGCATTACGAAGGTACCCAAAACAGAGTTGACGAGACTTTTCAGGGTACTAAAGGACGCACTTATTTGTCGGCCAATAATACGGCAATCCTTTGGGACCATAAAGGCAATGAAATTTTTAACCACCCTACCAAAGGTAATGCTAATCCTTACCAAACAGAGCACGATGAGTTATTTGCTGCCATTGCCAAAAGAGAATACAAATTTGCCGATGCAGAGCGTGCTGCCAAAAGTTGCTTCACCGCTATTATAGGCCGCTATGCTACCTATTCCGGACAAATCATTCAGTGGGATGAGGCTTTGAAAGCTGAAAACAGTTTAATGCCTGAGCAATTGAGTTGGAACACTAATCCTAAAGTGCTGCCAGATGCAAATGGATTATACCCTGTGCCTATGCCAGGAAGAACTAAAGTATTTTAGTTGTTGTTCTAGATCTTCCTTCCTCCACAAATTTCAACGATGATGAACCGTATTGAATTTTTAAAAAACACGATGCTGGCAACTGGATCACTGGTTGCTGCATCTACTTTAAATACTGTTGCTTCACCCGGCAACAGCAAGGCTTTCGCTAAACAGGGAAAGACTTTTAACCTTGATTATGCACCTCACGAAGGCATGTTTGTCACTAAAGCAGGTAAAAACTTCCTTGATCAAATCCAATATATGTACGACCAGGGTTTCAGGTCTATTGAAGACAATGGTTATTTAGCCAGACCTGTAGAGATGCAGACTAAAATTGGGAAACTGCTGGAGAAATTAGGGATGCGGATGGGCGTTTTTGTAGTTGATGGTGGCGACAATTGGAAAACTTCACTGACGACAGGGAAAAAAGAGTTTAAAGCTAACTTTGTGGCCACTTGCAAGCGTAGCGTGGAAGCGGCAAAGCGTTGCAATGCAAAATGGCTAACCGTTGTGCCTGGGTTTTACGAGCGTAAACTTCCTTACGGAGTTCAAATGGCTAATGTGGTAGATGCCATGCGTGCTGGAGCGGAAATATTTGAGCCTCATCAACTGGTTATGGTGCTGGAAACCCTGAGTGACACGCCCGAGTTATTTTTGCAGCAAACACATGAAACCTATAGTGTATGTAAGGCGGTAGATAGTCCTTCCTGCAAAATCCTTTATGATATTTATCATATGCAAAGAACCGAAGGCAATTTAATCGCTAACATAGACCGGTGCTGGGATGAAATTGCTTATATCCAAATTGGCGACAACCCAGGTAGAAAAGAACCTACCACTGGCGAAATAAATTATAAAAACCTCTTTAAACACTTACATAAAAAACAGTACAGTGGAGTGATGGGTATGGAACATGGGCTCTCTTTGACCGGTGCTGCTGGCGAAGAAAGGCTGGTGCAGGCTTACCGCGAAGTTGATAACTTTTCATAAATGTAGTATACCTTTACTGTCTGATAACAAGCGCTTTGTATTTTATTTTAGTAGAGGCCAAAGCCGTTACAAGTTCTGTAAAATCCAATTATTGGTATGAGAATTGTTCATTTTTACATACCTAAATTATGCGAAGCTATGGAAACAAAACTGACCGATTTTAATCAGGAGCTGTACCTGTACAGGGACTCTCTGAGATCTTTTGCATTTTCTTTCACCAAAGATGCCGACGATGCCGATGATCTGGTACAAGATACCTTATTAAAGGCCATTCATTATGCCACTAAATTTAAAGAGGGTACCAATCTAAAGGGATGGTTATATACCATTTTAAAAAACACTTTCATTAACAGTTACCGAAGGAAAACCAAAATCAATACACTTGTTAGTGTAGCGGAAGAAATTTCGTCCGACCAGTTGCGTTACAGTGCCTCTAATAATAAAGGGGAAAATAAATGTATGATGGATGACATACATAAGGCACTTAATAAATTACAGCCTGAATATTATATCCCTTTTATCAGGTATTTTGAAGGGTATAAATACCACGAAATTGCCCAGGATCTCCACATTCCTATTGGCACAGTGAAGACAAGGATACATGCCGCAAGAGGAATTTTGAAAAATAACCTAAAAATGTATCAGGAGCAATTTGCCCGGCATAATTAACAGGTTATTATTACTTTAGCCTTCAATACCAGCAATTGTAGCAATGCTTTAAATTTATGAAGGAAGAAGATAGGCTTAATGCCCATCTTCTTCCTTAGGTTTTTGTTGTTCACTCATGGCGTGCGCTGCGGCACTATCCGACACCATATTGGTCATGCCTACCATAATTTTGTTTTTCATGCCGGAGATCACTTTATCCTTGTCTGCAAATAGGGCATCAAAGCCATCTTTAGCTACCTTAGCTGGATCAGCTAACTTCTGGTCCTGAACAATTTTGCTTTCATTCATTTCAGCCTTGTTAAAGAAGTCAGTAGCCGTTGCTCCTGGCAGCAATGCCGTTACGGTAATGTTGGTGTCTTTCAACTCTTCCCTGATGGCCTCTGTAAAAGAAAGTATAAATGCCTTTGTTCCGTGGTATACCGATTGCCATGGTCCGGGTGCTTTGCTGGCTATAGAGGCAAGGTTAAGAATTTTCCCTTCATTGCGAGTCAACATATCTTTCAGGAAGGCCTTCGTTAAAATCACAACGGCAGAAATATTCAATTCTATGATATCCAGTTCCCGGTCTAGCTCGGTATCCTTAAATTGGCCATACAGGCCTTGTCCGGCATCATTTACCAATACATCAATAGTGATACCCATGTCTTTAATTTCCTGGAATACCGACAAAGTATCCTCCCTGTTAAACAAGTCCTTGGAGAGGACTTTTACGTCCACATCCATCGCTCTAAACTCCTTAGCCTTCTGTTCCAATTCTTCAGCGTCTCTGGCAAGGAGAACGAGGTTATAATTGTCTGCTGCAAACAGCTTTGCTAATTCGTAACCTATACCGCTTGAAGCACCTGTAATCAGTGCATATTGATTTGAATTCACCATAGCCTTTAAGTTTTAAATGAATATTGGTAGTATAACATTCTGCTTTTTTTAAAGTTTCCTTCTTTTGAAAATAGGCTATTCATACCCTTTGCTAAAGTTTCGCAGGGCTGATGGAATTTCCCTTCCTCGAATGAAAAGGCATAATTTAATTTATTAGGTAACCAAGACATTTAAAAATACAGGAAACTGCTTTTCTTATTTGTGCAATATGTAGGTTTTATTGTACCTTAATTGTCATGATCATTTGAAATATTTCCTTTATTTTTATAAGGGTTCTAATCTTACGTTAAGCACTTTTAAATGGAGAAATATATTTTGTCTTTTGACCAGGGCACTACCAGTTCCCGTGCTATTATTTTCGATAAAAAGGGAGATATCGTTGCTATGGCACAGCGGGAGTTTACACAGCACTACCCGCAATCTGGATGGGTAGAGCATGATGCCAGGGAAATTTGGTCAACACAGGTCTCCGTAGCTGCCGAAGCCATTTTAAAGGCTAACCTTAAAACTGCAAATATTGCTGCCATAGGCATCACCAATCAACGGGAAACTACCGTGGTGTGGGATAAGGATACAGGTGTGCCCATTTATCACGCTATTGTGTGGCAAGACCGTAGAACAGCTGCTGATTGTGATGCCTTGAAAGAAAGGGGTGAGGCCGATTTTATTCAACAAAAAACAGGCTTGATGATAGATGCTTATTTTTCTGCGACAAAAATTAAGTGGATTTTAGATCACGTAGAAGGGGCAAGGGGAAAAGCACTGACGGGCAAATTGCTTTTTGGCACCATTGATACCTGGTTAATCTGGAATTTAACCGGTGGGAAGGTGCACGTAACTGATGTAACAAATGCTTCAAGAACCATGCTCTATAATATTCACAGCCTTCAATGGGACAAAGAGCTGCTGGATCTTTTCGACATCCCTGCAGTGATGCTGCCAGAGGTGAAATCCTGCAGTGAGGTCTATGGAGAAACGTCAAGCAGTTTATTTGCTGAAATAATTCCTATTGCAGGTATTGCTGGCGACCAGCAGGCCGCCTTATTCGGACAAATGTGCATCCAAAAGGGAATGGTTAAAAATACCTATGGCACTGGCTGTTTTATGTTGATGAATATTGGTGAAACGCCTTTTTTATCAAAGAACAACCTGGTAACCACCATAGCCTGGCAACTCAATGGAAAGGTTATATATGCCTTGGAGGGAAGCATCTTCATCGCTGGTGCGGTGGTACAATGGCTGCGGGATGAGCTGAAAATCATCTCTTCAGCACAGGAGGTGGAAAAGCTGGCCACTAGCGTTGCCGATAATGGGGGTGTTTATCTTGTGCCTGCTTTTGCAGGTTTAGGGGCACCACATTGGAACCAATATGCCCGGGGCACCATATTTGGCCTTTCCCGGGGTACAAAAGATGCCCATATTTGTCGCGCTGCGCTTGAAAGTATTGCTTACCAAACCATGGATGTGCTGAAGGCTATGGAAGCTGATGCCGGCATTACCATAAACGAATTACGGGTTGATGGCGGTGCCACAGCTAATGACCTGCTGATGCAATTTCAAGCAGATCTGCTTCAGGTTCGGGTGGTAAAGCCGGTGGTAACAGAAGTGACTGCTATTGGTGCTGCCTACCTTGCTGGTCTTGCCATTGGCTTTTGGAAAGATGTAGATGACATTCAACAGCAATGGAAAATCAATCGTCAATTTGAGCCACAACTCAAGCCAGAAATGAGCAATTATATCAAAGGGTGGAACAGGGCCATCGCTGCATTAAGGTTCTGGACCAATAACGATGACATTTAACCATTGCAGACGCATAAAACACATGTTTTAACCAAATACTTATGAATGCTTTTATTGCAGAGATGATGGGTACCCTAATGGTGATTTTGATGGGCAATGGTGTGGTGGCAAATGTGGTGTTATCAGGTACTAAAGGAAATAACAGCGGCTGGATGGTCATTACCACCGGTTGGGCACTCGGCGTTTTTACAGGTGTTGTGGTTGCCAGTCCCTATAGTGGTGCTCACCTTAACCCTGCAGTCACCATCGCATTAGCTTTAACAGGGAAGTTTGATTGGGCACAGGCACCGGTTTATATTATAGCTCAGTTTATTGGCGCTATGTTAGGTGCCATTTTAGTATGGCTCATCTATAAAGATCATTTTCTGAAAACAAATGACCCTGCCTTAAAAGCAGCCGTTTTTTGCACAAGTCCTGCCATCAGAAATACCATCTCCAATTTGTTTAGTGAAATCATTGGCACCTTTGTATTGATCTTTGTGATCTTTCACTTTACCAACGCCGAAATGGGATTGGAGAAAATACCTGTAGGCTTGGGTTCCCTGGGTGCTATTCCTGTTGCTTTTTTAGTATGGGCCATTGGTTTATCTTTAGGAGGAACCACAGGTTACGCCATTAACCCTGCACGGGATCTTGCACCGAGGATCATGCATGCCCTGCTGCCTATTCCAGAAAAAGGAAGTGGAAACTGGGGTTATGCATGGATCCCCGTGGCAGGCCCAATTATAGGTGCTTCACTTGCTGCTTTCCTCTATTTACTGTTGAAAGTATAAAGTGTTTGTATCGAAAGGCTAAAATGTATGTTGCCTTGTAGATACCTTACTATGACAGCGCTTCCAATCCACGGTGAGTCCACCATCAGTCCACCCATTGTTTGGTAGAACGTGGACTCACCGTGGACTCAATGTGGACTCACCGTGGACTCACCCTAACCTGACAAGCTGCTGGTTCCAATTGTGGCAATGCTTGGCCATTGCAATAACAAACTACTATTAAAACAAAATATGCTGTTTTTTGAATTGTAAGCATAAAATTTCTGCTGTGTTATTATGCTAATAGCTTCTTTCTGTTTAAATTGTAAAGAATATGCCGGGACATAGAATTCGGACTATATAATTAATACTTTAGCCAATCTGCAATTTACATGCTCTACCTATGATGCCGCAACTCAACAGAAGATTTTTCCTTAAAGTGTCCGCACTTTCGGCAACCTTACTTGCTTTAGATAAAAACAAAGCTGCAGCCATAATTCCTTGTCAATCTGCTGCTGCGGTTAAGCCTTTAGTTATTTCTACATGGAATTTTGGTGTTGCCGCAAATCAAGCAGCATGGCAGGTACTTTCTACTGGTGGATTAGCTATAAATGCGGTTGAAACTGGAGTGAAAGTTCCAGAGGCAGATCCAGAAAATCATTCTGTTGGTTATGGTGGTTTACCTGATAGAGATGGCCGGGTAACATTAGATGCCTGCATTATGGATCATTTAGGTAACTGTGGTTCTGTTGCTGGTTTAGAGCAGATTAAGCATCCTATAGCAGTGGCTAGAATGGTGATGGATAAAACGCCGCACGTTTTATTAGTGGGAGACGGTGCGTTGCAGTTTGCCCTGGAATATGGCTTTAAAAGGGAGGATTTGTTGACCAAAGAAAGTGAGAAGGCCTGGAAAGAGTGGCTTAAAACAGGTCACTATAAACCCGTCATTAACGTGGAGCAGATGCCGGGTAACGAATATAACCATGACACCATCGGGATTTTGGCCATCGATGCACAGGGCAATATAGCTGGCGCTTGTACCACCAGTGGCATGGCTTATAAAATGCATGGTCGCGTTGGCGACAGTCCGATTATTGGTGCTGGTTTGTATGTAGACAATGAAATAGGGGGAGCAACGGCAACAGGTGTTGGCGAAGAAGTGATCAGGAATGTGGGTAGCTTTTTAGTAGTCGAATTAATGCGCCAAGGTTATTCGCCAGAAGAGGCCTGTAAAGAAGCCGTAATGCGGATCATTAAAAAGAAACCGGAGAAGGCCAAAGAAATCCAGGTAGGATTTTTGGCCCTGAATAAAAAAGGTGAGTATGGCGCCTATTCCATACAAAAAGGGTTCAGTTTTGCCGTTTGCAATGAACAGCAAAAAGACCTGCTCTTACCGGGTAAAAGCTATTTTTCATAGCTGCCAGGAACATATTTTTATAAAAAA
>NZ_JAZQPU010000153.1:0-1719 GCF_045628745.1 Pedobacter sp. | reverse complement strand
TAAATATAACCGTGGAATTAACGTTAATTGAAGCCTGCCTGCTCGGCATTTTAGTATTTTGTTTACTCGTACAACTCTATTTCAGCCTGTTTGTACATTTGAAATTAGCCCGATTAAAAGTGGAAGAAATTCCAGAAAATAGTACAGAACCTTTAAGTGTCATCATCTGTGCACGCAATGAAGTGGTTAACTTGCAGCAATACCTGCCTGCTGTTTTAGAGCAGGATTATCCTGATTTTGAAGTGGTGGTGGTGAACGACCGATCCTGGGATGGCACTAAAGAGCTGCTGGAAGAGTTTTCAAAACAATATAAAAACCTCAAAATAGTGACCGTTGGTGAGGGCTCTAAATTTATTGCAGGTAAAAAGTTTGCTGTGACCATGGGTATTAAAGCTGCAAGCAACAACTGGTTGGTTTTTACAGATGCAGATTGTTTTCCGGCTTCAAAAAATTGGTTAAAAGGCATGCAAGCTCCACAGGATGCGGCAACAGAAATTGTGTTGGGTTACTCACCTTATGTAAAAAAGCGTGGTTTACTAAATGCCTTGATCAGGTTTGAAACTTTTTTTACTGCTGTCAATTATCTCTCTTTCGCCTTAAAAGGAATGCCGTACATGGGTGTGGGAAGAAATTTAGCCTATAAAAAGAGCTTGTTTTTTAACAACAGGGGTTTTGCCTCGCACATGCATATTCCATCTGGCGATGATGATTTGTTTGTTAATGCCAATGCTACGGCACAAAATACTTCCATCAGGATTAACCCTGATACACAGGTGTGGACTGAGCCCGAAACAAGTTTTGGTGCTTACCTGCGACAGAAAAAAAGACATTTCGGTGCTGGTAAATTGTATAAATGTAAGCACAAGTTTATCTTGTCATCACAGATATTGATACAGTTTTTGTTCTATATCACTTTAATAGCGGGTTGTTTTTTTAAAGCTTTATGGTACCCCGCTATAGGCATTTTTGTTTTCAGTATTGTGGTGAGGTGCTTTGTCTATCCTAAGCTTTTAAAGCGCTTAAATTACCCCGGTTTAGCCTGGTGTTTTCCCATTCTGGATATACTTTTATTCATTTTTTTAGTGTTTAACGGCATTCTGTCTATATTTGTCAAAAAAGCACAGTGGAAATAAAATCAGCACTCATCCAAAAATACTTTAAAAACCTCTCTGAACAGCAAATAGCACAGTTTGATCAGCTCTTTGATCTTTACAGCTTTTGGAATGCCCAGATCAATGTCATTTCCCGCAAGGATATTGAAGAATTATATGAACGCCATATTTTACACTCCCTGGGTATCGCTAAATTTATCAGCTTCAAAAAAGGGGAGAAGGTATTGGATGTTGGTACTGGAGGCGGTTTTCCGGGTATTCCATTGGCTATTTTATTTCCTGAAACGCAGTTTCACCTGGTAGATTCTATAGGTAAGAAAATAAAGGTAGTTAACGAAGTGGCCACCGCTTTAGGCTTAACTAATGTAACGGCTAGCCACCTTCGCGCAGAGCAAGTGCCCGATAAATACGATTTTGTAGTTTCCAGAGCGGTTACCCGTTTAATTGATTTTTACCCATGGGTACATGGAAAATTCAATAAGGATTCAAAGAATGCTATTGCCAATGGTATTTTATACCTTAAAGGAGGCGAATTAGACGAGGAAATTAAAGAATCAAGGTTAAAAGCTGAACTTTATCCTTTGTCGGAATACTTCGAGGAAGCTTT
>NZ_JAZQPU010000152.1:0-10820 GCF_045628745.1 Pedobacter sp. | reverse complement strand
ATCTTCGCGCGCAGCGTTCAGGCCATATCCTCAACATTTCTTCCATTGCTGGTTTTGCACCGGGTGTTGGCTGGTCTATGTACTGCGCCGCCAAGTTTGCAGTAAGTGGTTTAACAGAGTCACTGGCTAATGATCTTAAACCACTGGGTATAAATGTCACCAATGTTTTACCTGGCTGGTTCAGAACAAATTTTGCTAAAGCTGATTCTATAGCTTACAATAAAAACCAGATTGAGGATTACGCTTACCTCCGCGAAGCTCATGAAAAGATGAACAGTATGGACGGTGCTCAATTGGGTGACCCTTATAAAATAGCAGATGCATTTATAGACTTAGTAAATAGCGAAAATCCGGCTGTAAACCTATTTCTAGGAAGTGACGCATTTAACCGTGCAAAAAATAAAATAGCAGAACTGAATATCCAAATGGATTCTTGCAAAGAAGTTTCCTGTTCCACCGATTTTGGCAGCTAAATCACATTATCAATGAACGGGCTAAAAAATAGCCAGTTCATTGATAATGACACATACGCGATTATCTAAAGGCAAAAATGCTTTCTAACGGGCAGAGTTACCGAAATGAGAATTCGTCACATTGCTAATGGTCTAGCTCAAAAAAGTCGATTACTTTTTTAGGGACGTTTAAATCACCTGACTTTTTACCCAATATTCTAGGAAATTGTGCTAAAGGCTGGGGGATAATATTTACTGCATATTAGACCGTATGTGCCTGAAAAACAATAATCAGTAAGCGATTGACTTACAGGATATTTAGTATTTCCATTATACTCCCAGACGTACTGAAATCGAACCAGTTTATAGAACAATTGACTATAATTAATTCAATACCAATAAGTTAATGAATCTCATTATTTTCGCGTGCAGAAACGTTCTTCAGACTTCTACAAATCATGTGGCCGCTGATAATAAATTTCTGACTAGCCTATTTTGGATAGGCGTCATCGTTAACCGGTTCCAGCCACTCTGGCTTTCCGGCAGTTATGGCAATATGGCCAAACCAACTGTCTTTTGTTGCACCATGCCAATGTTTTACGCCATCATGAGTAACGATCACGTCGCCGGCTTTTAGGGCTTGAGCCGGTTTTCCTTCCTCCTGATACCATCCTTCACCACCGGTTACCAATAATATTTGAAATCCATCACGATGAATATGCCAGTTGTTTCTGCATCCTGGTTCGAAGGTTACATTGCCAACGCTTACATTTATTGTAGGGTCAGCAACCAATCCCTTAAGATAACTCTGTCCTATGAAATATTGAGCATAGGCATCGTTTTTCTCGCCTATTGGAAAGAGAATGCCATTCTTTACTTCTTCATGTTTTGCCATTTTAGGTTCCTCCTTTATGGTTACGTTTTACAAATTGAATGAAGCGCTTCATCCGGAAATGAAATGCCTGTAAGTTCTTTGCACTGGGTTAAAAATATTTCTTGTAACTGCTCATCATCAGCTTCAGGGTTAGAACGTACCTCTTTTTGGTGGTAGAAAAAGCGACCACTTACTTTCGCCCTTTCATCATTACTTACCGCTAACCAAACCTGTGTTTGAAAACCTTTTTCAAGGTTTTCAGGTGCACCTGCACCGCCCATTTTTGTCGGAACCCAACCGGGATTAACTGCATTAGCGTACACTTCTGACCACTTCCTTTCAACTGCCTTGCAAAGCATCACTACATGCAACTTCGTATCGGAGTAAGTAATCCGACCAATGTCCGTTTTAAAGCTATCAAGTTTAGAAAGTCCACCTTCGTGCATGTCGGAGCTTAGGTAGATTAAACGCTGTGGCTTTTGTACGAGGCAGGTGAGAATATATGGTGCTAAGGTGTTGACGGTAAACAACTCTTTTGCAGGTGCGTGATAAAGACCAGCATTGTGAATAACAGCATCAAACCTTCCCAAAGCATTCACTTTTTCGGCTAACTGTATTGTTTCATCTACACTTGATAGGTCGGCTGCTACCACAGTTTCTGCACCACATACTTTAACCAATGCCTCTCTGCCTCTTGCTGCATTCCTTGCATGAAGCACTACTTTATGCCCTTGACTAATTAATGCATTTGCAGCTAACTGTCCAAGTCCATCTGCCGATCCCGTGATAAATATTCTTGCCATAGTTGAATAGGTATGTCGTCGAATTCATTTCCCTTTTCCGTAAACCGGAAACTTACTGTGCTCTCCGTAATGCTCAATATGTTTGATGTTTTTCAAAAACTCCATATCCTCTTGAGAAATGACAAAATCTACTTCAGCATTCGTTTTCATATGCTCCGGATTAGTAGTTTTCGGTAGTGGAAGGAGGTCAAGCTGCAAGCAGTAACGAATAGCTAATTGAGAAACGGAAACGTGGTATTTATCTGCAAGCCTTTTTATTTCCTCGTTCTTAAATAGCTCTCCATGTCCAAATGGTGAATATGCCTGTACAAGAATACCATTTTCCTGACAGTATTCAATCAGCTCCTTGGGTGTGTTGCTGATGTGAGCCAGCACTTGGTTTACCATTGGTTTTACTGAACAAGAACCAAGGATGTTATCCAAGTCTACTTTCTGAAAGTTCGAAACACCAATGGAACGAAGTTTACCCGATTGATAGGCTTCTTCAAGTGCTTTCCATGCTTCACGGTTTCCTTCAAAGTAAGGTTCAGCTTCAAGGAATTTTGCCCACGGTTTAGGGCTATGAATAATCATCAGGTCAATATAATCAAGCCGTAATGTTTTTAGAGATTGGTCTATGGATGCAACAGCTTCTTTGTACGACTTTATTTCTGCGGCAAGTTTTGTGGTCACAAACAGTTCCTCTCTTTTCAAACCACATGCTTTAATTCCTTCACCAACTCCATTTTCGTTTCCGTATGCCTGTGCTGTATCAATATGGCGATATCCAAGTTTTACCGCATCGTTTACAGCCTGTATAACTTCTTTATCATTTATAAGCCATGTTCCAAGACCAAGTTTTGGAATGGCAACGCCATTAGATAGCGTATATGTCTCTTCTAAAATCATATTTCAATATTTTCTTTTGTTCATCCGTATTATAATCTTCATTAGTGTTTAGCGACCCGTAAGCTTTTCACCAGCGTGCTAAGATTCAGCCAATGCTACTCGGGCCAGTGTAGCGTTCTTCCGTGTGGCAATTGTGTTGACCAAATCTACGATTGCCTGAGATGTTTTAAAGTTCCTGAGCTGTTGGGCGGAAGATCACTTCATTGATGTCAACATCCTGTGGCTGACTGATAGCGAAAGCAACCACACGGGCAAAGCTGTCCGGACTGATGCCTACATCTCCCACATAATCTTTGTTGGCCTGCTGAATGTCTACCTCGGAAATATGGTCCAGCAATTCTGTTTTTACAGCACCAGGACATACAATCATAGTACGGATATTGTAAGGTTTTACCTCCATTCTCAAACCTTCCGTAAGTGCACGTACTGCAAATTTGGTTGCAGAATAAACGGCAGAACCACTAAATATTTTATGGCCCGCAACGGAAGAGGTATTGATGATTTGACCAGACTTCTGCTCTTTCATATAAGGCAGCACAGCCGCAATGCCATTGAGTACGCCTTTGATATTTACATCGATCATCACATTCCATTCCTCCACATTAATTCTATCCATTGGCGATAAAGGCATTATGCCCGCGTTATTAAGTATCACATCAACACGTCCAAATTGCTTAACAGTGGCATCAACTAGTTTCTTTACCTGCTCCAGATTGGTTACATCTGCTGTTACCGCAAGTGCCTTTCCGCCTGTGTCCTGAATATCTTTTGCCAGCCTTTCAATTCTGTCGGCTCTTCGTGCGCCAAGCACAACTGTTGCTCCTAGCGTTGCCAGATATTTAGCGGCTGCTTCGCCCATTCCACTACTTGCTCCTGTTATGATGACTACTTTGTCTTTTATATTATTTTCCATGGTTAATGGTATTAAATTTTATTTAAGCTGCTTATATTTTATTGGCTTTGTATAGCTGAATGCGTGCAGCCGAACTGGATCGCCGAAACTATAAGCGGATTTTTTTTGATCCTCATGTTCTTTTTTAGTGAGTATGGTTCCGATATTCTTTTCACTACTATTTGTATGTTCTAAATGCTGAGGAACGGCGCCAAAACTTGACTGCGCTCCTGAGGCAAGCGTTCCTAAACCTAACACAGAAGCGGCTTTTAAAAATTCTCTTCGCATTAAAGGATTTGTCTTTTCGTTTTCGCGATGCTGATCCATGGGCTTTTTATTTTTCATAATGATTGTACTTAAACAAAAGGTCTTAAAACCAGGTCTTTGTGAAGACTATTATCATTAACGCTATTTCACACTTTTATATACCTCATCCGGTACCGCTTCATCCCAATTCACGATACCTTTTTCGGTATTCGGAACAATGTACAATTGTTGTAAACCTACATCCTCACTTGCTCCGTGCCAATGGCGAACATTAGGCGGACATTTCACCACGCTTCCTTTTTTGATGATTTCAACAGGCCGACCTTCTATCTGATGATAGCCTACTCCATCGGTAATGATTAAAATTTGCCCGGCAGGATGACTATGCCAATTGCTTCTTGCTCCAGGTTCAAAATATACATTGCCAACGGCTGTTGTCAAAATGCTGTCTGCGTCTACCAAACCAATATTGTAAGCATTTCCTGTAAATGTTTCGCTCAGGCCCTTTTCTCCCTTAGGGAAAATAGCGGCTAGTTCCTTTTTATCTGCTTTCATTATTTCTTGATTTCTACTATTATTACAGGCCATTGCCAGTGCACAAATTATAATTGTGCATACGATTGTTAAATTACTTTTCATATTGATCGATTTTAATTATTTTCAAATTTCACAACTACATTTCCGTTACCCAATGCGGATGCAAGTCCTGTAGGATTATCAACATATCCGAGTTTTGTATAGCTGTAAGAGGTATTAAAATTTTTATAAAAGAGTACGAGCGTGTTGTTTTCATAAAGTGTTAAGTCGCCCACTTTAATATTGCCGCCCACTGAAGCACTCGTAGGAAGCGGACTTGGAAAATCGTAGTATTTCTCATTGCCATTCAGCTCTGTCATATTGATGGTGAGCGGCAACTTTGCCTTGAACGCATTCGCACTCGGGTTGTCGTATAATGTTGCGGTAAAAACTGCAGTGCCGATTGTAATTTTCATTTTGCTAGTTGATGGGTTGGTATTTCCGACGTCGTTATTTTGAACGGCTGTAGTTTCACCATCTTTACTGCAGCTTGCAGTGCAGCAGTAAAACGTGAAAAGAATTGCCATTAGTATTACCAGAGATTTCATAACATTCAGTTTTAAAATTTAAAATGTCGATGCATCAATAACATACCTGTATCTAGCTTCTTTATTGACCACTTTGTCCCATGCATCATTTATTTCCGAAGCTTTAATGACCTGTATTTGCGGATAGATCTTGTTGTCGGCACAATAATCCATCACCTCCTGGGTTTCTGGAATACCCCCAATCAGCGAACCGTTGAAATTTACCCGATTGAAAATCATATTGAAGTTGTTAATGGTCAATTCGCCATTGATAGGCTGCCCAACTTGGGTAAAGTACCCGTATTTTTTCACGCAATCGATGTAAGGAGACATTTCATAAGCATAAGGAACGGTAGAAATCATAAAGTCGAGTTTGCCTTTGTAGGGCTTTAAATCTTCTGCCGATTTTACCACGATGGCCTCTTTTGCACCGAAGCTTTTGATGTCGCTTAACTTTGAAGACGAAGTGGTAAATGCATACACTTCCGCACCTTTGGAACTGCCAGTTTCACGGCCATATGTCCCAAGCCTCCAATGCCAATCACGCCAATCTTATCGCCTTTTTTAAATTTAACTTTCATCATTGGCGAATATGTCGTAATGCCAGCACAGAGCAGAGGTGCCGCATATTTCAGATCCATATTTTTTGGGATTTTAATGGCGAAATGTTCTGTTACCACGATGTTATTTGCATAACCACCTTGTGTAATTCCCGTTGGCGATGATGCTTCCGGCGTTCCATAAGTACCTACCATTCCACCCGTTTCACAGTGGTGCTCTTCACCGCTTTTACAACTGTCACATCTCATACAGCTATTTACCATACAGCCAACACCAGCCTGGTCGCCCACTTTAAATTTGGTAACATTTTTACCCACTGCGGTTATAACACCCGCAATTTCGTGACCCGGAACCTGTGGGTATTTCTGCGGTCCCCAATGTCCTTTTATGGTATGGATATCCGAATGGCAAATGCCAGAATATTTTATATCAATCAGAACATCGTTCTCACCCACAGGTCTTCTTTCAAAGTTCCAGGGAACGATTTTCCCTGCCACATCTATTCCGGCATAACCTCTAGACTTTATATTGTTGCTCATCATTGTTGCACTTTTTGTTTGTCCGAAAATTTGCAGCGGTCCGGCAAGCACCAAACCAGCACCTGCTATTCCTGCCTGCTGAATAAATTTTCTTCTGGAATTATGATTATCGTTTGACATCTTGTTTAAAATTTAGGAGTTGATATCTTTAATGAATTTTGCAGGAATTCCACCTACCATTGTATTCTCGGCAACATCCTTGGAAACGACTGCCCCCGCTGCCACAACTGCATTTTCACCTATAGTTACGCCCGGAAGAATTGTTGAACCTGCACCAATCCAAGCATTTTTTTTGAGATGAATAGCTTTTGGAATCAATGAATGCCGGTCTTCGATGGACGTTGGATGCCCTTCGGATAATAGACTTACTTTCGGAGCGATGAATACATTGTCCTCAATGGTAATTCCGCCCAGATCCAAAAACACACAATCGAAATTGATGAATACATTTTTACCGATCTTGGTATGTTTTCCGTAATTGATGTACAAAGGCGTAAAGACCACTACGCTTTGATCAACTTCCGAACCTGTTATTTGGCTTAATAAATTTCTTATTTCATCAGGCTCTGGCGTGCTGTTCATTTGAAACAAGAGTTTCTTGGTGACAAACGATTCTTCACGCATTCTGTATGCTTCAGGGTCGTTTGGTGATATGATTTCCCCATTGCGTAACCTTTCGAAAATGTTTTCTGTGTTCATTGCCATAATTTTAAAGGACAAAGATAAAGGGATTTAAAAGGTGTTCTGTTACATTTATTTCCCAAGTAATGTCAAATATTACCTATTATAAATTAATTGTTCTATTTTTACTAATATGGCAGCAAATCAAAAAGTTATGCTGTACAAAGCGGTATCGGGAAGTGAATTTCCAGAGGATTTTAACATCCGTTTTCATACACACATGTATTGTCAAAGTGGGAGCGTGAAATTTGTCTTTATTGGCCAGCAGTATCAAAGTAAAAGAGGCGAGTTTATCTTTTGGTTGGCAGGTATTAATGTTTCCGACTTGTCTTTCTCAAAAAGTTTTAAGGCCACGATTTTGTTTGTCGACAGCGATCTGCTTACCGCAAGTTTGCCGAGTGCCACGGCGAGCATCGACAGCCTTATACATTCCAAGGAATATCCGATCTTGCATCCAGATAAAAAAGACAAGGAGAAAATCCTGAAAAATTTTAGGTTGCTGTACGATATGTCACAGGAAACTGGCCATCGGTTTTACGAGGAAGTACTTAAACTCCAAATGCAAATTTTCTTGTTGGAAATGTGGCACATTTTTGAGGACGAGCTCGACAGAAAAAAACGAAGTCTGCAAAGTGGAACCTTGTACGAACAGTTTATACAATTGGTACAGGAACATTGCATGACACAGAGGGAAGTCCGGTTTTACAGTGATAAGCTGAATATAACACCCAAATACCTTAATTACATCTGCAAGGTCAATACTGAAATAACCGCATCTGAATGGATACAGCGTAACTCAAAAGAGCGGATCATTATACTATTGCAAAACAAAAATCTGAATATCTCCGAAATAGCCGATGAAATGGATTTTTCGAGCCGTTCGTTCTTTACCCGTTACGTAAAAAAATTGCTTGGCGTAACGCCAAAGGAATACCGGGAGCGCATATGATAAAATTTATAAACTAGCTTATTGGTCCTTTGGCTGACTTTTGGCAACTAAAAATAAAAAGTGGCTAATACAATATTCTCCACTAACGATAAAATCAAAATCCCATAGCTATTAAATCAGGTAGCAATTGCTTAGCACATAAGGTTGGATTCGACACTGAATCTTTGTAATTTGAATTTAAAACTTTATGATCATGGACATACAGATGCGCTTATATTGGGCGGCTTATTCCGAAACTTTCTCCACTGATGATTTAATCAGGGTATTGCATAACCCTTTAAAGGATATGAAAACGAATTTGTTGATGGCGCTATAATCGATTAATGGGATAGTACATAAACTTGAAGCGCGAATTGTAAATAACCAGACGGTAGTTAACACGTGAAGGCTAAAAACAACTAACATGCTGGTGTGTAAATAGACTATTGAGGGCGTCTTTCTAGATTAATAACAACAGAATTGGTTGAGTCCTTTTTTTTCTTTTTGTCCTTAAGAATGGCAGGCTTGGAAAGGGTCTTAACCAATCTTGCTTTTATTTCCGTTATTTCTGATAGATATTTATAGAAGCTGTCTGGATCTATGGTTTGTTCAATGTTGTCGAAAACGTTAGTACCAGAATCTTCGAAATCATTTAGAATCAATTCTATTTTACCGGCTTCCTTCTTGTAAGCTAATTTCAACATGTCAACCACTTCTATTAAAAATCTTCTTTTTTTACTCGCCAATGCGCCTAAAACTTCAGCTACAACTGCAACTCTTGCGTCAAGGCTATAATGAATATATTGCGAATTGAAATTCTCAATGCTCTTTTCCATGAAAACAGAACTTTCATCAAAGAACACTTCTACCTTCTTAATATTAGGTTCAAAATAAGCTTTAAAATACCATGCTCTTTTTGCTTCCTTTCTTTTATTTTTCCGATCCTTACTGTAATTCATCGAAAATGTAAAGACCACTAGCGCGGGTCCTAATAATGGTAAAATGGATTTCAAAAAGAAATCCCACTTTTCAGTAGGATTGCTTATAAGAATATCTGTTAATATTGTATTCAGGATCATTGAAATACGCTCAATCCAGATTTATTATTTAATGAATTAGTCGCGTTTCTTATTCCATCTTCAATATTCTTTCTCAAAATATCCTTTAAAGAAGCGCTTTCAGTTTCATAAACGAAACTATACTTTTTCCTAAAATCCGAAACGCCTAACTTAGAAATACTATTATAAAGTAATCCAAGAAAAAAGGAAGGATTAAATGAGGTTGTATCCTTCGGAACAATTAATTCAATACTTTCTTTTGTTTTATCAAGACTGTCTAGATTTAAATTTTTTCTCGCAAGTTCACCTTGCGTTCTTCCTATAAATGCAAAGCTGTTAGGAGGGCGATACTCCTTAAGATTAAATTTTGCCATTTCCATTACCTCCATATTTTTTATCGTAATGAGCTTTATTAATATAAATCTTCACACTAAGCAACGTGCCTGGGAATTTTTCACTTATTTTTTTTAAATGAGAAAAAGCCGGTGGCTTGTTGAGGTCCTCTTCTGGGTTCAAAGATAAACAAAAAACATCTGCTTTCGAAAAAGGTTTGTAAACGTTGTCACATGTTAACTGGACATTCCCAGAAAAGATTGAGAGATTAGGCTTAAAGTTCTTTCCTTTGTTCTCATAATCGCCCAGCTTCAAAAATGAATTAATGAACCTCATTGTGCCTGTACCCCTACTAGGCTCTTCATATTTCAATCTACTAACCTGATCTTGCATAGTTGCCAGGACAAATAACTCTTCTTCAGAGAAAATTTTACCGCCGTTTTCTGAATGTATTTTGTGTACATAATTACACACATCTGCATACATATTAATGTTATCATCCTTGGTATTTTGGAATGCCTCATAAATTGTATTTCCAAAATTCATTATGGTTAAATTCATTTCTCCAATTTCCTCGTCGCCCATATTGAACAGTTCCTTTGAAAAATTTGCAGTCATAAACCAAGTGTTTTTACCACTATGATCTTCAGCGTTGTTGAGGATTTCCCCTATTATACCATCAATATCTTGCTTTTCATCATCTGTAAGCTGATATTGGTGATGTTTTAAGCAGTCATCTAAATAATTAACAACTGTCTTTGCACAAGCTCCTTTTCTATTTTCGAGATAATGCTTTTGGGATTTGGTCCCTTTATAATATCCCATTGCATTAATAGGGTTTAGCGTTGACTCTCCTTCCATTACGTTAATCGAACGGTGATCGAATTGAAAGCCACATACCATAAGTAGTCTGATAACATCTTTCTCTGTTGGTGGAATAATTTTTATCTCCGGAATTATATTTACTGCACTTAACCTTGTCTGTAATATGGAAAGTTTTTCTAAGAATTCAAGCTTGACAATCTGCAGAACAAATAGTGCTGAAGTATCAGCAATTTTGCAAGCACTAAAATCAAGTGTTATTTGATAGCCAGCGTATTCGTACATGCTAGTTCCAAAACGCTTAATTGCTCTGATTGAATTTGCATAACCAGCCGAGAAAGTGAATTCTCTAGGAATATGGACAATTAGATCAGATGACCCTAATTCAATAAAGGGCTGTAGATCCCTAAAGAAGTTTTCTTTCTGGTTTTCAATTAACTTTTCATCTCGGTCAATCCTGAGTTTTTTAAGTTTAGAATCTACGTTGTTAAATGATTGAAATTTATTTTTGCGTTTTGTGGCTTTAACGTGAAGCCATTCCTTTTTTTTATTTTCCCTTATTTGAGAGGTTAGAAATTTTTTCAAGAGTGTTCGGGTGGTTGAGGTTAATTGGTTGTAT
>NZ_JAZQPU010000151.1:0-2732 GCF_045628745.1 Pedobacter sp. | reverse complement strand
CAAAAATACAGTGTCTAATGAAAGTTTTGTCGTTGCCATGAGTGACGCCGAACATCTTGACGCCTATAAATACCCTAAGGAAGTAAAATATGTAATCAGACAAGAAAACCAGAAAGATTATATTCGAGGTGCTGATTATATCAATACCAGTTTAGCAGATATTTGTGTTCTAGAGCATGAGTTTGGAATTTATGGTGGTAATAATGGAGTTTATGTTCTCCCATTAATTGCCAGGTTGCAAAAGCCCTTAATCACCATCCTGCATACAATCTTGAAAGACCCAAACTATATGCAATTGACCATTGTAAGGGAAATTGCAAAATACTCTTCCAAGATTGTGGTGATGAGTAACCGTGCTGTGGGATTCTTAACCAGTATTTATGATATCCCACTTGAAAAGATACAACTCATAGAACATGGGGTGCCAGATTTGGAACCGCAGCTAAACAATCCGGTTAAACTTTCAAAGTCCTTTAAGAATAAAAAGGTACTATTTACATTTGGATTAATCAGCCGCAATAAAGGACTTGAAACGGTCATTCAGGCCCTACCCAAAATTGTAGAGAAACACCCCGATGTGATGTACGTCATTTTGGGAACTACACACCCAGGAGTGATTCGAAATTCAGGTGAAGAATACCGTGATCACCTTAAAAAACTGGCCCGGAAATTAAAGGTGGAGAACCATATCGTTTTCATTAATAAGTTCGTATCTGAAGAAGAACTATATCAATTTCTTACGGCCTGTGATTTATACATCACCCCTTACCTTAATGAAGCGCAAATTACCAGCGGCACACTCTCCTACGCCGTTGGTGCCGGTGCTGCTGTAGTCTCCACACCCTACTGGCATGCTCAGGAACTGCTTTCTGACAACAGGGGTAAATTGTTTGACTTCAGAAACCATGAGGCCCTGGCGCAGATTGTTAATGAACTTTTTCACGACCAGCAACTCCTCCGTACATTAAAAGATAATGCTTTTCAATATGGTTTGCACTTGCGCTGGCCAACTATTGGAAAAGTATATATCAATACCTTTAAAGAGGCAATTAAAGAAGCTATTCTTGCGAACAATGAAGACAAGCCTATCATTGACCCTGATTTAATGCCTGCTTTTAGTCTTGCCCATATTCAACGGTTAACTGATGATACGGGTATTGTGCAGCATGCCAAATATGGCATCCCTAATCTAAAAGAAGGGTATTGCCTTGATGATAATGCCAGGGCGTTGATTGCTGTGATCCTTGCCTATACACAGAATAAAAGTAAAGCCGCACTTCAACTGTTACCTGTATACCTCAGTTATATACAATATATGCAGTGTGATGATGGAAACTTCAGGAACTTTTTAAGCTTCAAAAGAGAATATTTAGATGAAGTAGGTTCTGAAGATTCTTTTGGAAGAACGATCTGGGCCTTAGGCTACCTGATTAACAATGCGCCCAACAATTCCTATCGTGAATTTGCTAAAGAACTATTTGTTAAATCTATTCCACATTTCAGTAAGCTGGAGCACCTACGGGGTATTGCAAATACCTTAATTGGTCTTTGCTATTATTTAAAGGCTAATCCTTATGATGAAGGCATGATTGAACAAGCCAATAAGCTTGCCTCGCCCTTAATTGCGGCCTTTAAGAAAAATAAAGAGGAGAACTGGCATTGGTTTGAAGAAAAACTGACTTACGACAATGGCATCTTACCGCTGGCTTTGTTATCTCATTATGAAATAACCAATAACCAGGAATCTCTGGCTGTAGCCATGGAAACAATGGAATTCTTAACGGTACTCACCTTGGATAAAGGATATTTAAGTCCGGTGGGGAATGATGGCTGGTTATACAGGACTAAGGAAATGGCCATTTTTGACCAGCAGGCTATTGAAACCATGGCTATGGTGCTCATGTATTTTAAAGCTTACCAGATTACACATGACTTGAAATACATTAAACAGATGTATGTAAGTTACCAATGGTTTCTGGGAGAAAACAGTTTACGCCTGCCTCTTTACGACCATGAAACTAAAGGTTGTGGCGATGGCTTGCAGCCCCATGGTGTAAACCGTAACCAGGGTGCAGAAAGTACGCTTGCCTATTGGATTTCCCACCTTGTGGTATTAAAAGCGCTAGAATTTGAATATGAATTTATCCAGAATAAAGAAATATTTGATCCTCAGAACTTTATTATCACTCCTCCCTTACAAAGCAAATAATGAAGATTGGTATATTAGCACCAGTGGCCTGGAGAACTCCTCCACGCCACTATGGTCCATGGGAACAAATGGCCTCCAACTTAACCGAAGGACTGGTTAAAGCAGGTCATAATGTTACTTTGTTTGCCACAGGCGACTCCCTGACACAGGGAAAGCTCGACGCAGTGATTGAAAAAGGCTATGAAGAAGATCGCCAGCAGGATGCCAAAGTGGTAGAATGCCTCCACATCAGTAACCTGATGGAAAAAGCGCATACATTTGACTTGATTCATAATCACTTTGATTTTCTGCCCCTTACCTATTCTAAGTTGATCGCCACACCTATGATCACCACTATCCATGGCTTTTCAAGTGAAAAGATCGTTCAGGTGTACAAAAAATATAATAGCAATTGCTATTATGCCTCCATCAGCAACTCCAACCGGCATAAAAACCTAGATTATATAGCAACGGTCTATAATGGAATCAATGCTGAAGAATTCAGCTTTAACGAACAGCCAGAAGACTACTTGATTTTCTTTGG
>NZ_JAZQPU010000150.1:0-5219 GCF_045628745.1 Pedobacter sp. | reverse complement strand
AAAACAATAAAACTGGTGACAAAGGAAACGCCAAAGGAGACCAACAAGTAATACCAGCTGTTTTGGAAGTGAAAATTAACCAAACCAATAGAGAGCGCAACGGCAAGCGCAGTAATGAGAACTAATACACTTAACTTCATATGAGCAATTTACAAGATTATTTCAATTTGCCCTAAGAATGGTGATTTAAAAACAATTTATGTGCTTTATTCTTTCTTAAAAGGCATTGATAATTTACTAGTGCAGAGATTTTTTGCTGAAAGTGTCCTTAGTATGAGTCATTATAAAACACATAGAATCTTGATTTAAGCTACATGTTATATCATTTCCTTAATGTTATAAGGTTGTTACCATTTGGTGATTAACGAGATATTTTATATCTTTAAAATAAAAATACGGCATGCTCTCTATTTTTAGTTTCATTACCCGTCCTTTAAAGAAAACCCTTTTAAGCGTGGAGGATTCTGTGCAGCAAGGGCTCATTACTATCTTTTATTATGTGGTTCTGTTCAATTATGTGAAAATTGCCGTCATCTTTCCATTTGCTATATTAGAAAATGATTTCAGAAAGGTAATTTTCTGTTGTCTGGCAGTTGTGATTACGGTTGTACTGCTAAAAACCTTATTGGCAAAGCCCGAATACCTTAAAAAGCTTATTCATTTAGCCCTGTCAAGCAGTCTCTTTTTTTTGTTTACCAAGACGTTTTATTTGAATTCCCACTTAACCCTTTTAACCATACAGACCATATTTATGATTTGTATATGGAGTTTTTATGCACTGAAAAGTAAATGGGCATTCTTTTATTCTATTTTGGCTACTGTACCTTTGTTCTATGTACTGATCATCAAACAAACAGTAGCAATGCCTTTGGGGATGGCCGAGGTAACTTTTTTTGTATTGATGACCACCATTAATTTTGGAATTACTTTTATAGCCCACCATTATTACAGCAATTTGCTTTATGAAGCTCTTCGAACAAAGAAAAAACTCTTTGATGAGCTGGGCGAAGTTTACAAAAAACAAAGCCTGTTTTTCTCATCGATGTCTCATGAACTCAGAACGCCTTTGAATGCTGTTATTGGAATGACTCATTTATTGGTTGAAGGCAATGAAAACAAGACTCAAAAGGAGAATCTAAATATCTTAAAGTTTTCTGCTGAAAATCTGCTGGTTTTAATCAATGATCTTCTCGATTTAAATAAAATTGATTCAGGTAAGGTTGAGATAGAGGCCATCTCCTTCAACTTGTTTGAATTAATCAATAATGCCTGTGCAGGTCTAAGGATACAAGCTAAAAATAAAGGTTTAAATTTTATATCCTTTATAGATCCTATTCTGGATAAAAACCTGGTAATTGGAGATCCAACGCGAATAGTACAAATCATTTTTAACCTTTTAAGCAACGCCATTAAGTTCACCAAACAGGGCGAAGTAGCCATAACAGTTACGGTATTGAAGAAAGTAAATGAAATGGCCGTCATCGGCTTCTCCATTAAGGATACTGGATTAGGCTTAAGTAAAGACCAGCAACAGGTTGTTTTTGATCCTTTTGCCCAGGCATCTCTTCAAACAAGCCGTAAATTTGGCGGAACAGGCTTAGGACTTTCTATTGTAAAACAATTGCTTGCCTTACACCACAGCACCATTCAGGTCAAAAGCGAATTAAATGCGGGGGCTGAATTTTATTTCAATATAACATTTCCACTTGCAAAAAATACGTCTAAAATACCAAAGATTCCAGTTATTCAGCCAGCTATTCAAGTCACCCAATTAAGGGTTTTACTTGCAGAGGATGACATGATGAGCTCCCTGTTTATGAAAAAGCTGTTTAGTAGATGGGGGATTACACTTGATGTAGCCGTAAATGGGCTGGAAGTTATTTCAATGTTGGAAATAAAGGATTATGATGTGATCTTAATGGATATTCAAATGCCTGAAATGAATGGATATGAGGCCACTATTAACATCAGGGCAATGGAGAATCCTGTGAAAGCCAAAGTCTATATTATCGCATTAACTGCTTCTGTTTCTGGCGATGTAAGTGAACGTATTCTAGAGGCAGGAATGAATGATGTGCTTAGTAAACCTTTTAACCCCGACTGGTTACATCGAAAACTTCAGCATATCCCGAAGAAACACGCTGCAATTAGAGAGAATGCTTCTCTGTTAAATATTTCCAATACCGCTTAGGCACATGTTGTACATGCAACCTGGTGTTTTTTCTAGCTACAATATTGGTGCTTTTAAAATAATTTTTCCAAAGATTGCCATAATGAACCTCCTGTTCTGAAAGTAAATTTGCTGCTGCTGGCTTTTTAAAACGATGGAGGTCTTCTGCTGATACATGAATCTCTTCTACCTGTTCAAGGTCATAATGTAAGCCGTAATTTCTTTTAAGATCGTAAATGATCCAGCGCTGATCTGCGTACCGTGCTTTAAAATGGCCCATAATTAAGGGCAGAACATTAAAGTCAGGATCTATACCACAGTAGAAATAGCCATCGGCGGTTTGCTGAAAGCGGATGAAAGCTTCCATGCGGTGTTTTTCTCTTTCTACTTTTTTAGCCCATTGTGTTACCGCTAATACAGATGGATCACCATAGTTATTTTCAGCCCCTGCTTGGCCCGTAAAAAGCATGCAGGTCAACTCAAAAAGATGACTGTAAGCCTCAGGTTGTTCAGAAAGGTAACAACAATAATAACGCCTCATCCAGCCCTTGTCTAGTTTCTTTTGTAAAGCTTTCCATACCCTATCGGCTTTTTGAGCATCATTGATTACTGGAAAATGAGCGGTGAAAACATCAGGCTGGTAAAGCTTTTCCGTTTTCAGGATGATCTTTCCAGGCTTGCGCTCAAACCATTCAAACACGGCACATAACAGGCCTTCCAGGCTTCCATCAAATACATAGATCATCTGCTTCTAAAATAAGATCAGTTGTTGTGTATCATTTTTTAAATATTTACTCTGGCTTTCTGCCAAAATAAAAGCTTTAATTTGAGTGTTTTGAAAATCCTTAAATTGATAAGGACTGTCGGCACATTTAATAAAATGCTTTGCACGGTTATAAGCAATACCAATTTTTTGAAGCTGGTCGATACGTAATTTCCCAAACTTGCGTGCTTGAACAATCTTTTTTGCCGAACTTACGCCAATGCCGGGCACTCTTAATATGTTTTGATAACTGGCCACATTGATGTCTATAGGGAAATACTGCAGGTTGCGCAATGCCCAGCTGAGTTTGGGGTCAATGTCAATATCAAGGTGAGGATGGGCATCATTAAGGAGTTCATTGACATGGAAACCATAAAAACGCATCAGCCAATCGGTTTGGTAAAGTCGGTTTTCTCTCACCAGCGGTGGTGAGGTACCTAAAACTGGCAGGCGACTATCATTGCTAATGGGGATATAACCCGAATAATAAACACGCTTAAGAGAAAAGTTCTTGTAAAATGCTGCTGCAGTGTGCATGATGTCTTTATCAGTTTCTGGCGTGGCACCAATCACCATTTGTGTGCTCTGGCCGGCAGGAACAAACTGAGGAACACTCTTGATCAGTTTTTTCTCATCTTTAAACTGAATAATTTGTCGTTGCACATCTCCTAGTGGTTTAATCACATCAGCATGGCTTTTATCTGGTGCCAGCAATTTCAAGCCGCTTTCTGTAGGCATTTCCAGATTAATGCTCATGCGGTCGGCATATAAACCGGCCTCCCTGATCAGTTCCTCACTTGCGCCGGGGATAGTTTTTAAATGGATATAACCGTTAAAACGTTCTTCCAGTCGCAGGCGTTTTACCACACGCAGCAGGCGCTCCATGGTAAAATCGGCATTCTTGAAAATGCCGGAGCTTAAAAATAAACCTTCAATATAGTTGCGGCGATAAAAGTTCATGGTCAGCTGCACCACCTCATCAACAGTAAAAGCAGCTCTTTCAATGTCATTGCTTTTTCGGGATACACAGTAGGCACAGTCAAAAATACAGTGATTGGTGAGTAATATTTTTAAAAGCGATACACAACGGCCATCTTCGGTATAGGTATGGCAGATGCCAGACATGTGGCCATTGCCTAATCCTTTGTTGTGGTTTGTTCTTTTACTGCCACTGGAAGAGCAGGAAACGTCATACTTTGCAGCATCCGCAAGAATATTTAATTTTTCACTAACCCGGTCAAACATAGTCTTTATATTACTAACAAATGTAGTAATATAAACTATGAAAATTAGCATTTTATTGTGGTGGTTTATAAGAAAAATAAATTATACCTTCAACAGTTATAAATATGCATGTATAAATTATTCATATACTAAACCTCTCGATATGGAAGATTCATTAATCAAATTATGTCATTACAACGATTGGGCTAACAATATTCTCTTCAACAAATTAGCACAGGAAGATACCTTTGTTCGTTTTCCTTACCTGCGGATGTTAAGTCACCTTGTCAATGCACAAGTGATATGGCTGAATAGGATTCAGGGTGTAAAGCCTACGCTAACCACATGGCAAGAGCATTCTTTAGTTACTTGCAATGAAATGCACCAGCAGTCATCGGCAGCTTTAAAAGAAATTGTTGTAGATGAAAGCATGCTCGATCAGGTGATCAGCTATACCAATAGCAAGGGGATGTCATATCAAACCAAAGTCCAGGATATTTTACTCCATATCTTTAACCATGGCGTATATCATAGAGCGCAAATTGCCCAGCAGATGAGAAGAAATGGCTTAGAGCCCGTGAATACAGATTACATTACTTTTGTGAGGTAGTTTATTGCATGCCTTCCCACTCTGCAAAAAACTGTTGAAGGTAGCTCAGCATAAATTCATGCCTGTTGGCCGCCAGTTGCTTACCGGTATCGGTTTTCATGAGGTCTTTTAACAGGAGCAGCTTTTCATAAAAATGATTAACAGTAGGGGCTACTGTATTTTTATAAGCTTCCTTATCCGCGTATTGCTGCGGTTTAATTTCCGGATCGTAAAGCACCCTGTTTTTAAAGCCTCCATAAGTAAAGGCACGGGCAATGCCAATAGCGCCAATGGCATCCAGGCGATCGGCATCCTGCACAATGTCAAGTTCTTTAGAAGCAAAGGTAATTTCCCCTAAACTGGCTTTAAAGCTTAAGTTTCTTATAATTTGCTGTACATGGTCAATGGTGGCAGGTTCAAGACCCAGGCTTTGCAGAAAATCTCCTGCAATGCGGGGGCCAATTACTTCATCG
>NZ_JAZQPU010000149.1:0-1549 GCF_045628745.1 Pedobacter sp. | reverse complement strand
GCCGCAGCGCAGCGAATCAGTGATACCGTAAAAAGAACTCCTTTAGAATATAATGCGGGGCTTTCAAAGAAGTATAACGCAAATATTTACCTCAAGCGGGAAGACTTACAAATTGTAAGGTCATATAAATTAAGGGGTGCTTATAACATGATCTGCACCTTGCAGGAAGAACAAAGAGCAAGTGGTGTAGTTTGCGCCAGTGCAGGCAACCATGCCCAGGGTTTTGCTTACTCCTGCAAGAAACTCAATATCAAAGGTGTAATTTTCATGCCGGAAATTACACCCAAACAAAAGATCAAGCAAACAGAGATGTTTGGAGGCGACAATATCAAGATTGTATTGATAGGTGATACTTTTGACGATTGCATGAAGGAAGCTTTGATTTATACTGAAACGCACCAGATGACATTCGTACCTCCTTTCGACAATGCAAAGGTTATTGAAGGCCAGGGTACTGTTGGGGTAGAGATTTTTGAAGACTTGCCCAATATAGATATGGTAATTATGCCTATTGGCGGTGGTGGTTTAGCCTCTGGTGTAGGTAGTTACCTAAGGTCTGTAAAACCAGAAATAACCTTAGTTGGTGTAGAACCTTTAGGTGCACCGTCCATGAAACATGCCATTGATAACGGTGGACCGATTACTTTAGATACCGTAGATAAATTTGTTGACGGTGCTTCAGTGAAAAGAGTGGGCGACTTAAATTACCGCCACTGCAATATTCTTTTAGATGAAATGCTCCTGATTCCCGAAGGAAAGATCTGTACCACTATTCTGAAACTCTATAACGAGGATGCTATTGTGGTAGAGCCTGCAGGTGCTTTATCTGTGGCTTCTCTAGACCAGGTTAAACACCTCATTGAAAATAAAACAGTGGTTTGCATTATCAGTGGCGGCAATAACGACATTGAGCGTATGCAGGAAATCAAAGAGAAATCACTGCTATTTGAAGGCTTGAAACATTACTTTATTGTTCGTTTTCCTCAAAGACCTGGAGCCTTGAAACGCTTTGTTAACAATGTATTAGGCCCTCATGATGACATTACTCGTTTTGAATTTATTAAAAAAACGAACCGCGAAAATGGACCTGCCCTGGTAGGCATTGAGCTGGCCGCAGCAGAAGATTATGAGGCTTTGATCAAACGAATGAAAGAGTTTAAATTTGAGTTTATTGAATTAAACAACGATCAGACTTTGTTTGAATACCTGGTTTAAGTGTTCTTCTTATTATGGCAATATATTTGCTATTGTCTAGAAAACACAATCACATGAAACAAAGCTTTTTACTCCTCCTTTGCATTGCCACCATAGGTTTAACGTCATGCAAAAAAGATACAATTGTAGATTCAGGCTTGCCTAATGAAACTATAGAAACAGTAATTAACAGTAACCAATGGCAATCCATTGAAGGCGGAACCAGGCTAACTACAACCATTAGCCTGCCAGAACTTAATGCGGAGACCTTCACTAATGATGGGTTAATGGTGTATATCTATCCAGACAATGGCATCAACGAATACAGACAATTACCCTTTGTATTTGACGGTCA
>NZ_JAZQPU010000148.1:0-1523 GCF_045628745.1 Pedobacter sp. | reverse complement strand
TGAAAATTCATAACCACTGTTTAAGGCTACTACAGGGTATCTTTGTCCTTTTACTTCCTTTAAAGTCAATTCAGCAACCTTTTTATTGACAAAAGCATTTTGTAAATCTGGGTTAAGCTGTAACATGGCCCCTTCCAGATTAGTGTAAATCAGCTGTCTGTCGATCTCAATGTCTTCCTGAACCTTTATTTTGATATTTAAATCTCTGGCCATCACCTGATTTAAATTAACCATGGCATTTTGAGCAAGGTTCTTTTGTGTCAAATAAGCCGAAGTATCGGTGTTATAATCTACCGTTGCTGCCAATACATCAAGTTTAGAACCTTTACCAATCTCTAGTTTATTGGTGGCCACCCTGATGCGGAACCTTGAAATATCTAAGGCGCTATCTGTAGCCACGACCAGTTGCTGCTGGCGCACTAAATCATAATAAGCATTGATTACTTGAGCAATGGTGCCCAGTACAACTGCTTTTTCATTGATTTCACCCTGCTTCTGTAGTTCTTTCAGTTTATCATAGGTAGCAAACATCCTGAAACCATCAAAAATAGTCCAGTCCAGGGCCACACCATAACTCATATTGGTATTTTTAACGCCGTCAGCTTTCCTCTCTTCACCTGTAGAAGTAGTCTGCACGGTGTTCTGGTTACTTCCGCCATTGCTGAAATTCCCCTGCAAGCCCGGTAAAACACCGGCATTGCCCAGGTTGACATTGTTTTTAGCAATCAGCAGGTCATTGTTCACCAGCTTTATGTCGTAATTATTTTTTAAAGCCAGTGTTATAGCGTCCTGTAAAGAAAGGTATTCCTGTGCGGCAACACTTTGTGTAAAAGCGGCAAAAAATAGGAGGAAGATAAATTTATACTGTCTCATTGATTTCAATTTCTGTTACCGTCTTTAAAGATTCCTGAAGGTCAGTGTTTTCCTTGTGCTCTTTAGACCAGAAAGAATAAATGGCAGGAATAACGAATAGGGTAAGGATAAGGGAAAAAGTTGTACCACCTACAATGACAATACCCATGCCCATACGACTTTTTGCTGCGGCTCCTAAAGCCATGGCAATAGGAAGGGCGCCAATAGCAATTGCTAAACTCGTCATTAAAATAGGCCTTAACCTTGATACCGAAGCTTCCCTAATGGCATCGTGTACACTTTTACCTTGTTCTTTCAGCTGGTTGGCAAACTCTACAATCAGGATACCGTTTTTGGTAACCAGACCAATTAACATGATGGTTCCAATCTGGCTAAAGATATTCCAGCTTTGTCCAAACAGCCATAGCGATAGAAAAGCACCAGCAACAGCCATAGGTACTGTTAAGATAATGATGATAGGATCTTTGAAACTTTCAAACTGTGCCGAAAGAATCAGGTAAACCAATAAAATGGCCAGTCCGAAGGCAAATAGCGTGTTCGAAGAACTTTCCTTAAAATCCCTGGATTCACCACCCAAATCAGTAGAAAATGTTTCATCGAGAACTTTTGCTGAAATCCTGTCCATGGCTTCAATACCATCGCCAATACTT
>NZ_JAZQPU010000147.1:0-4937 GCF_045628745.1 Pedobacter sp. | reverse complement strand
CGCTTGATGATCGCGGTACTTTTACACCAAAGTTATTGAAAACGTAATTGACAAAACCTGAACAATCAAAACCTTTCTGTGGATTGCTGGAAGCGTAATGATAGGGTATGCCTATTAATGTTTTAGCAAAACTGATCAATGCAGTAGCTGCAGGTTGCTGTGCTGGCAACTCCAGTGCCAGCTTTTGTAACTTGTCCTGAAACTTATTCTGGACATTGGTCTGTGATTTTCCTTGTAAAGCGAATAAGAACACTAAACTAAAAAACGTAAGAGTTTTCTTCATATAATGTTAAAGATATAAAAAAAATGGTAAGTCCCTCAAATTTAAGGGGTGCTTACCGCTACAGGAATAATCTTTCCATTAAAAAACTGCTGACCGGTACGTGCAAAATCTGCAATATACTTACCCATTTCAAAGGCCAACACTGGAGACTGGTAGCCTGGGAATGCTTTTTCAAGCATTTCTGTTTGTGCAGAGCCTAAGGCAAGGCAGTTTACTTTAATGCCTTTGTCGGCAAGTTCAAATGCCAGGCATTCTGTTAAAGCATGCAGGGCTGCTTTACTTGATGAATAGGCAGACAGTCCTGGAAACTTTACACTTCCCTGAAAGCCACCCATGCTGCCAATATTTACAATATGACCACCATTTGGCATTAAGGGAATGACGTTCTTTATCATGTTTACATGACCCAGCACATTTGTTTGCAGCATTTCTGCAAAATCCTGTACTGAAGTTTCCATGAAAGGTTTGTTAATCAAGGCACCGGCATTGTTGATTAAAATATCAACATGCCCTAACTGTTGCTTTAAAAATGGAAGCAGGGCTGCATAATCATCGTTGACGATATCGAATTCTACGGGTAGTAAAGTACAATCAGGGTTGATGCCTTTGGCAATTTCCAGTAATTTTCTCAGCTTATCTGCTGAGCGGGCAATGCAAACTATTTTGTTTTCTGTACGTAATGCAAATTCCAATGCGGCTTCAAAGCCTACACCACTACTGGCGCCGGTAAGTATAATATTCATTTATAAGTCTTCTTCTGTAATCAATTGTGTAACCGGGTTTTCAATTACGTATAACCCGTCTGTAATTAGTTTTGTATGTTCAGGCTCAGCTTCGGCCTTTTGTTGTAAATAGCTGCGCAACGTAGCTTCAAGTTCAGAGAATATATTTCTGTGGTAAGTAATTTCCAGCATCTCCAATGGGCAAAGCCAATCTTGAGGGTATTCATTTTTAAGAAATTCAAATATAGCGGGTAACTCTTCATCACTCTCCCCAGATTCTCTTATCGCCCTTACTTTAGCATACAGCTGGTGCAAAAATAGAGTTTGCTCGTCGTATTCAATTTTTCCTGTTTGCTTTTGACTCACATATGTGATTTCTTCAAAAGCCTCCTTATCGGCAGCGCCATTAAAAACAGAAATAATCTTTTCACCAATGGCCATGTCGTAAGTTCCCCATTCGGGTTGGAAAAGTACATTACCTGAGCTTTCCCTAACGGTTGCGTTTTCCAGAACCATTAACATGTTCTTGCCTTCGCGCTGTATAATAGTCTTCACATGGCCAATAACATGAATGCCACTTTCAAAAGTGAAGTCTGCTTTTTCATTTTCCTTAATCCCCAGTGCTTTTAATTCTTCAAGGCTTAGTTCTTCCAGTGGTTTTTCTATGCCTTTCAGCTTTCCTACCGGTGATGAAAAACCGTCCTTATGGTAAAATTTGCTGTGTCCTTCGAGCTGTTTAAGCTCAAAAGCCAATGCTGTACCGCCAGAAGTTTTCAGGTAAGTAAGTTTATTGCTGAGGTCAAGACCTATGTCTGCAAAAACGCCAGACACCTGCAAGCCGGAACTGTAAACTGCTGTGGCTACATTTTTACATGCTATTGCTTTCTGCACACTTTCTGCACCCCCACGTCTAAAGGCCATGGTATCGGCAAATTGCTCCAGTACATCGATCAGGTTTTGAAAAGTTGGCGTTACAAACAGGTAAGGCTGCGGTTTAGTGATGTCGTAATTATAGTTGATGGTGTCTATGGTGTAAGGGATTTTCTTAACCTCCGGGTTACGGCAGCTGGCACTTTCTCCAATAGAAGATAGCAAACCTGCACCATATATTTTGGGATCTTCAAGACTGCCTATTAAACCATACTCTACGGTCCACCAGTGTAGCCGGCTTAAGAGTGCCATCTCTGAGGGTTCGCCAAGGTTATCTGCCAGTTTTCGTAAGTTGGCTTCTGCTTTCTCTATTTCTGCCTCATTGGCCACCACCGCTTCTTTTAAAATGGAAAGGTGGCGAATAGCTTCATATAATTCAAAATCCTGTGCCGAAAACATGGCTTTTGCGCCAATGGATCCTATATAGCTGAGGTAATTGTTATAATCCGGGTCAGCAATGATAGGTGCATGACCGGCAGATTCATGGATAATGTCTGGTGCTGGTGTATATTCTATATGGTTGATCTGGCGGATATCCGCTGCAATAACCAATACCCTATAGGCTTGGTATTCCATAAAAGCTGCAGGTGGAATAAAGCCGTCTACGGTAACAGCACCCCAGCCTAACTTACCCAGGTTGTTATTCATGGTTTGCAAATCTGGAATACGCTCTATGCTTAAACCGGCACGATTGAGCCCTTTGATATAAGGGTAATATGCTACTTTTTTAAGGTAACTGTAATTCTGCCGCATTACATAACGCCACACCGCCTGGTCAATGGGGGTGTATTTTTCATAGTGCTGATCTACAATAAATTGCCTTAAATGCTTTGGCAGTTTGGCAACCTGTACATTGTTGAAGTCATTAAAATTGCTCATTTATCAGCTTATTTAGTTTTGTTTAGATACCTTCTCAAGTAAAGTTAATCAAATATTTCTGAGTGGAACGGCAAATTTATTGCGTTTATTCCTATATAAAGAAGTATTTATAATTGATATAAAATTAATGTCCTGAAATATTAATTATTTTCTTTTATTAAATAATTTCTCTACTTTGGTTATTCAGAAATACGATTATTTTTTTGAGCACCTAACGACCAAAACCTAACAAATATGAAAATGATTTTATCAAAAATTGCAGCCCTGAGGATGAAGAGGGGGCTGGGGAGGGGCAATCTCGCGAGTATCATCAATGTAAATACCAACACCTATACCAAAATGGAGAAAGGCGTTTACGTTGTGAGCATTCCACGCCTGCAAGAAATTGCTGATGCTTTAAACGTAAACTGTGAAGCGTTACTCGATAATGTTGACCCTGAAGCTGATTATCTGGAGGAGCAATACAAACTTGCGCAGGATAAACTTGCAAATTACCACGAATTGATTATTTCTGAACAAGCTAAACTCATTGAATTACATGAAAAACTTAAATAGTATACAGCAAGTAGCAGAGTCACTGGTGCTTTTAAGAGAAACCCACGGATATGATCAGGAGGCGGTGGCCACGCTTCTAGGCTTAAATGTGAAGGAATATAGCAAATTAGAGCGAGGAAGCAGGTCGCTTAACCTGGAACACCTTTGCATGCTCGCCAGCTTTTATAAGGTACGAAATAGTGTCATCCTCGATTTTGGAAGGACTGATCGTCAGGATACTACAGAAGAAATACAAAGTACATTAGCAGAAATTGAGAAAGCCCAGTTTTGGTTAAAGGAAGTTCAGGATAAAATTGCAGTTTTACAGATGAAATTAAATAAAAAGAAATATGCTTAACTTTTTACTTTAAAAGAAAAATGCTTCTGTGAGAAATAGCTCAATAAAGCCAGAATAGCCGTAATTATAATTTTAGCAACAGTGGGATAAAAACTAAATGCTTCAACCAATAGCTTAATGAAAGCATAATTTAACAGAATATTAGTCAAAACAACGGAACCATAACGAAACAGTTGTATTCGGCCTTTTAAGTTTGATTTTGTAAATACAATGTATTTATTAAGGATAAAACCAATTAAGAACGTAATGATAGATTCAATAAATAAAGCTGCTGAGTGCGCAGTTATTAATAACGAGCCTATATATACATTTTGTTCGTGTAATACCAGGTGGTAAGCGAGATAGAAGACCACAATGCCAGTTGCTGCGGTTGTACCACCAGAAGCAATATAGCGAAAAGTGTGTAGTGACATCCAGGATGAAAACGGAGGATAGAAGAAATCAATCAGCTTTAATAAGGCTTTGCGCATGTGTGTACTTTGCGCAAATTTAGATTTTTAGATCCGGAATGCCAACAAAATCTATTGTTGCGCAGTATTTGTATGCTGGATGTCGCTGAATACTTACCCCTACAATGTTCAGGCCACTGGTGTTATTCAAAATGTTTTTCCGGTGTCCTAAATCTGGTACCCCTTTGTCTAATAACAACATACATACATTGTCTAGCCCTTTAGCAAACCCAAAGGCCAGGTTTTCTGCCATTGCCCGATTGGGGTAATATTTTGAGATCCTATCCTGTGGACTACGGCCGTCAGCAGAAGCATGACCAGCGCTATTTTTGCGGTTCATCTCTTTGCCATGCTGCAGGGCAACATAAGTTAAGGTCTCATCTGGATAGAATAGGCCATAATTTTTCACCTTTTTCAAGTCCATTTCCAAGCCCCGGTAATAGCGGTCGTATTCATTAATTTTCAACTCGTTGTAATTACTGTATTGCTTCATTCGCTCATTATGCGCTTTAACGAATGTTTTAAAATAGGTCTTGAAGAACTTTTCGCCATCCATACGAATGAGGTTCATGTAAAAAATAATTTGTTGCTCTTCAATGCTGAGGTAGGGGCAGTCTTTCGCGGTATTGGCCAGGCTGAGTTCCTTCTGGCTCCAGCTTTCAGTCTTATCATTAAAACGCTGGCTATCAACAGTCAAAACGGTTACTGATGGTGCAGCAACCGTTTGAGCTGTGGTGTATAAGGTGAGTAATATTAAGATCGGGATAATCAATTTCATGCTA
>NZ_JAZQPU010000146.1:0-9948 GCF_045628745.1 Pedobacter sp. | reverse complement strand
GAAGTTTGGATGATAACCATCTGTAAGGTTATAGATACCGCCAATTGTTGATACTTTTGGGATGATTTGCGCAACATCTTCTGCTAACACCATGCTTTTTTTAGCTTTCCCACCTGCAATATTAAAGTAGTACCCATTCTTAATACCATTTATCATTGCTTTTAAATTACCCGGCGGATTTGGGCCAGCAATTAATGGCAACCTAAGGATGGTACAGATGACATTATTTTTCTCACACCAATTATGAACAATAGTTTCGGCCTCAATTTTACTTTTTCCGTACGGATCTGTTGCTAATAAAGGGAACTCTTCTGAAATTAACTGACCAGTATCCTGTCCATATACAGAGACTGAACTGATGAATATAAATGATTCTGGCAATTTAGGCGATAATTCAAGTCCCTTTAATAAATTCTTGGTTCCATTAACATTAACGGCATGGAATTCTTGTGCCTGTAAATCGTTTATTGGAACTGAATGCGCTTTTCCCGCAGCATGAATGACAAGATTAAAGCACTGGAGAAGAACAGGTATATGTTTAACAAAATCAACATTAATATCACAATTTGTGCGGCCTAGCTTTACAAGCTTACCTTCTATATTATTTACGATAGTTTTACCCAAAAAGCCAGTTCCACCTGTTAACAATATATTCATAATGTATGATATAATTCTATTTGTTGAACGATCATGCGGTCAAGCGTAAACATTGTATTGTATCTTTCTGAAGCATTTTTTTTGAAATTCGCTAAAAGCTCATTGTCATTTAAGATGGTTGAAATTGCTGATGCAATGGCTTTTTCATCCTTAATTGGTACTGTAAGTCCTGTATGCCCATTTTGATTAACCCAATCAACACCCGACCCAGCGATCTGAGTTGACACTATAGGCAAACCATATGCCATAGCTTCCACTTGTACAATCGCATATGCTTCTGTTTTATATATTGAACTTAAAGCAAATAGAGCACTATTTTCAAAATACCATTGTTTAGCCTCCTCAGTCACTTTTCCAATGAGCTTAACTTTATCGAAAAGGTTATTTTCCTTAATAAGAGACCATAGACGATCTTTTTCATTTCCTTCGCCAGCGATTACAATGATGAAGTTTTCTGGAAGATATAAGGCTGCTAAAACTAAGTATTCAAATCCCTTATAATAGGCAAGTCGGCCAAGCGAAAAAATAATCTTTTTCCCTTTATATTCTTTAACTCGGGCTTCACCCAAGGACATTGGTTGCCCTTGCTTATTTACATCTATACCTATAGGTAAAACGGCGGTTTTATTTTTATGTTTAATGAGGTATTTTGAGCCTTCAATATAAGTTGGAGAAGTAGCAATAACTAAATCAGCTCGCTTTAAAAGCCAATTCAATAAAGGATTATAAAAAAATAACAATAACTTTTGCTTTAAGATATCACTATGCCAATGCAGAACCACCTTTGCCTTTGGCTTACAAAAATATAAAGCTAGAGCAGCCATTGGATCTGGAGAATGGATATGAATAATATCATAGTTATTTTTAATATTATTCAAGTAAGAAATCAACTGAGTTGATAATAATGTCGAGAAAGCCTTTATTATTAATTTCGTTCTAAATATTTTACCACCAAATCTACCACGTTCCTCAACAAAACTATAGGTGTCATTCACCCCCAATGCATCACATTCGTATCCAGCATTGTTTAAGCCCTCCGTTAATAATGCGATGACCACTTCTACGCCACCTAAGTTAACTGGTGGATATGCCTTTCCAAGTTGCAATATTTTCATTCTTATTTTAGCTTAAATATCCTTAAAAGAAAGGATGACAATAATATTAACCTATAGCTTATCTTAAAATATAGACCATTGATACTTGATCCGCCTGATGGAGATAAATTGTTATCATGTCTTCTATAGTTAACCTGTTTATTTTGATCAAAATACACAGAACCATAATATTCAGCGATCAATCCAATCCAAATATCATGGGGAACATTAAACTTTGAAATAGGTAATACCTTTCCTAATAATTCTCTTTTAAATGCCATACAGCATCCCAAATAAGAATTCTTAATCATATTTTTAACAATCCCTTTTTTAGAGTTATTCCATTCAAAATAGGATTGTACTAAAGTATTACCTTCTGCATCAATTATCTCACAATCACTACATACTAATAGATGATGTTGCAAAAACTGCTGCGTTAATTTAACTTTACCAGGTGCCCAAATATCATCCTGATCTGAAAGATAAATGTAGTCACCCTTAGCCTGCATTAATGCATTCTCCAGATTAAGAGTCGCATACATATACCTGTATTTCAACACGCTTCTAGATTTATGATGATGGAATATTTTAATTCTTGAATCCCCGATGGCTTCGATTTTTTCAAGGGTTTTATCTGTAGAATTATCATCAGAGATAATGATCTCATCATTATCAGCAAGCTGTCTCAAAATAGAGATTAACTGCTCAGTGATAAACTTTTCGCCATTATAAGTAGGAATACAAACTGATATCATTGGCTACGCTCTCCTGATTTTTTAAGGCCACCAAAGATTATTTTATTAAAAAATAACCCTAGCCATATCAACATGGTGTTATAATAATTTATGAACATCCCCATCAAAACACAAAATATAATAATGCTAAATTTCACTATGGCTTCAGGATGCTTTTCATGATATTGTTTGTAGTATCTTGAGGCTAAAAACCCATAAATACAATTAATGATTAAAACACCTATTAATCCAAAGTCTAAATAGGGATCAATTGCATAAGTACCTACATTTTTTTCAGAATCTAATTCAGGAAGCCGGTTAATAACCCCTGTTTTTTCTAAAAGAAATAAAGAAACCAAGGGTCTCATGGTATAGATTCCAAAGCCTAGATATTCATTATCATCTTTAAACTTTATCATTTTGTCTAAAGCAGCAAATCTTTTAGATGAATATTCTGTAAATGTAGATTCCAAAATAGACACGTTTTCATTCTGTATTCCTGCCGCAGCTCTTGAAAACTCTGTGAAACTAATTGATGTTTCTGTATTGAATTTCAGGAAGCCTATAAACATAAACAAAGCAATAACAAGTAACCCGCCGCGTACTAATATTTTGGTATTTACATAATTGTAAAATGAATAAGACATAAAAAAGGTAATGCCTAACAATAGGTATAATTGACGGCTTAAGTAATTGACGAGGATAAAAAGCGCTATAATTAATAAACTTATAAATTCTTTCTTTGTTATTACAGTTTCCTTAAACATTACATATGACCATGCAGGTATAAAGGCTAGCAAGACAATAAAATAATGAAGAAATGGAACTAATTTAGCATTTGTCTCTATATATACATCACTTGCTCCAATCTGCAATACTGGTAAATACCCGAATGAAACAACTTCAATTAAAAATGTAAAAAAAGAGGCTGCGCAAATTAAATATAATAGGATTCTTTTAAGCTCATTATTTAGTTTCAGGAATTTAAAGGGCTTAGGATTAAAATCCAAACTTGCAAAAGTTAAATAGGAGAAAACCGATAAATTTAGCACGAGCACCGTACTAATTGAATATGGAAGCTGCATGTCTGAAAGCCGGATATAGCTGTATGACATTAAGAAAACAAACATCACATATATAGAAATAGGATTTATGGCATCTTTAAATTTTATTAATGAAAAGATCAAAACCAAACAACCAAATAAATAATATAAGCCAAAATTTAACACCTGACTTTGTTCCACACCAATATTCAAGTTTCTATATACAAGAAAAACTCCGACAAGCAAACAGAGAATCCCACCTTTCAAAACACCTTTGTTTAAAACCATGTATTATTTATTGCCTGTTATAAACTTATTCATAAACACCATCGCAAATTCAGGATTTCTAAATTGAATGGTAAGTTTTATTGCCCGTAAAGAAGTCCAAAAAAACAGTAATAAACCATGTCCCTCCAGGGATTTGTATGCCTTTACACCTTCACAATATTGATTAAATCTACGCAATATTTTTGCTTCATCTAAGGTATGGCTAGATAACTCGTGCTCAACCACTACAGGAAGCACTACAAATTGCTCGTAGTGTTTTTTAAATTGATGAATAAAGTAATGATCAGAAAAATCTAATTTTATGAGCTCATTATAACCACCAGATTTATAATACGCATTGAGTTTAATCACTATTCCACTATTAAAAATGGATATATTTTTTAAGGATTTAATGCCACCTTCTATTTGCGATAAGGAGCTTCCTTTCATATACGTAAATTTGCAGGGTGAAAGGATTAACGTCCCTTGTTTAAGTATCGGTGCAAACAGTTGAATAGACGGATAAAGGCTTAGTTGCTCAAATATTACTTTAAGAAAATCATCCGGTAAATCAGAATCCTGATCTAATAATAATAATATTTCTTTATGATGCTGTCCTGCATATTCAGCACCTGCATTATAGGCCTTGCTAATTCCAGAATTCTTACTGTCATGTATATACTTTATATTAAAACCATGAATCTCCTTTTCCTGAAATTGTTTTAGCGGGCTATTGTCATAAACAAACAGATTTAAAACACTTCCTGCTTCTACAAGTGCAGCTAAAGATTTAAACGTTAAGGTGTCTTCAAGTTTAATTTGATATAAAACGATAATTATTAATAGCCTTTCCGTCATACTAAAAATTTAAAGCATTTAAAACCTTGCGTAAAGGCCTAAGAAGCATCAATCCCAGTCTGTATTCCTTAGAATTCACAACATTTGTATATTCAAAAGATAACAAGGGATTAAAAAAAGAAGAATGAAACAAATCAATGTGATTTTCATAAATCTGTCTTCGAAGTGTAGATTGAGTTTCCAACGAAATAGAACTATTTCTTGAGCGTTTTGAAATTCTATATAAGAATAAAACTTCTCTAATCTTAAAAACACTTCCCCCTTCTTTTAAGAAAGAAAGCCAAAAATCCCAATCCTCAAATCCCGCCTTCATATTGGAATTAAAGCCAGATGTAAGCAAAAAGTCACGCTTACGAAACAAAGAAGTTATGACCATTAAATTTTGCCCCATTAATCCTTCCAAAGAATATTCAGGCAAATTAAAAGTTCCTTTCTTCTTTCCGAAATAACCTACTTCTGTAGTGACCACCTTAACAGATGGATTTTTTTTAAATACCTCAATTGCCTTTTCTAAATATGTAGGTTTAATAAGATCATCTCCATCTAAAAGAAGTATATATTCACCCTTAGCATGAGAGATCCCAAAGTTTCTAGCATTAGATACCCCAGAATTCTCAATGTGGTGAATTGTGGTTTTATCCCATTTATTTTGGTTTAAAACTTCTAATGTTTCTTTATCTGTAGATCCATCATTGACGATAACAATTTCAAAGTGACGATAAGATTGTTCAAGCACACTCTTGACGGTAGTGTCAAGGAATTTACCTTGATTATAGCAGGGAATTACGATAGAAACAAGTAAATTCATTATTTTGATTTTATTATCGTTAAAGTTTGAACATATAATTTCCAGTACAAGTATTTGAATTTGCTTATGATTTTAAATCGCTTTTTTATTAATAATTCTTCAGAAAAACCAATAGTCGAATCTGACATCCCCCCTCGTCTGAAATTAGTAAGGACTTCCGGAACGAATAAAAATTTTGCATTGTTATTTCTAGCACGGAGCATCCATTCATAATCAGCAGCGGACTTATAATCAATATTAAATGGGCCAACTTTATCATATAATTCCTTTCTTATAAAACAAGTTGGATGTTCAATCATCCCTGAATTTAAAAAATTACTGTAATGGCCTACAATAGAATCTGCTAAGCCATTACTGCCGATAAACCTTAGCAATCCATGAATAACTTCCGTAGTTGGATTATCCTGATAATTTTTAACTACATGTTCAATTGCATTAGGTTCATACCAGTCATCACTATTTAAAATACCAACAAGAAAACCATTTGCCTTATTTAAGCCCTTGTTCATGGCATAATATATACCACTATCCTTTTCGCTTACCCAGAAATCAATATGTTCGGCATATTTTTTAATGATATCTACTGTTCCATCTGTAGATCCACCATCAATAATAATATATTCAATATTCTTGTATGATTGATTGATGACAGAAACGATGGTTTGTTCAATTGTGCTTACACTGTTATAAGCCACAGTTATAATAGTTACCAAAGGAAGGCTAGTGTCTTTATTCATGTTCTATATATTCAATCATTTTTTCAATTCGGGCATTCCAAGTATGATATTTTTGAACTTCATTAAAATTCTTCTCAATGAGATTGTGATAAGATTCATAATGCGACAATATATCTAAAATCTGTGTGGTGGGATCGTTCATATCAATTTCTATGATGGGCATATAGTCGAAAAGAAGTTTCATCTCCTCAGGAATAATACCTACGATTAGACATTTTGAAGCCATAGATTGCAGATACCGCAAAGTCATCGATGATATGCCTTCTGATCGTTCTGGATGGGTAATATTCGACGGTATACAGATTGAAATTTTTGCAGAGGCCAGTCCTTTTAAAAATTCATTTCTGGAGCCAAAAACCATCTTACCTTTATATTTTTCATAGATATGAACAAGTTGATGGTGAGCTAAAGTCTCGGTTATTTTATCATGATACAGGTCATATTTCCTTCCAAATTCAAGGACGTCTATAGTCTTAGCACTATAGGATTCAAAGTAGTAATCCTTCATATTGATTCCTTCAGGAATCCAAATGGCTGTTACACCGGAATTCAACTGATTAAATAAATGAGTAACCCGACTTGAAGAGAAGAAAATCACTTTTACATCTAAAATCTTCGCTATTTCCGCAATCATTTGATGAAATCTTGGCCATGCATCGTATACATACCAATAGTTATGCTTAAACCTAAAAATATAAGGTATTAAACTCCCAAAAGATGCGCCCATTAAAAGCGATATACTCACTTCATCCTTTTTTATATAAAAGATGTTTTTTACCTGCGGGACCTTAGAAAGGAGCTTTATGAAAAAATTCTTTATCCTTGAGTCCTTGGAAAAGTTAACATTCAGTTCAACCGACTTATTCTGGATCAATGATGTTTGTATTTCATCGAAACAGTCGAGATAACTTCCATTACCTAGCGGCCGGATCAGATTAATCTTTTGCATGGTTACTAGATCTTTTGGTTATGCTGTAAAGGGAAATATTTGAGGAAGTACTATACCACACCCAGAATAAACTTAAAAATAAGCCAATGAACCCATCCTTATAGCCCTTTGTTGTAAAATAGCAGCGAAAAAATTGATAAAATATATTATAAAACGACAAATAATTTAAACATTCTTTTAACTTTTCGCTTTCATTTCTTCCCACCACCATTGCTGAAATTCCTATATTTTCCATATTTATTTGCTGATTTTAAGTACTCCCTTAACAAAGGATTCCATTTTAAGGATGATTAGATCCTTAAATAAAAATCGTTGAATCAAATAATAAACAGACATACAGCAAAATGCTGCTATCATCAATTTCACTCCGGTTTTTTGATTAATTAGTCGTTCTATAAGGAGAATAATAGGAATAAAAATTGCTGATGATACAATTGGAGCAATAAAATAACGAAAGTTTAAATTTATTTTAAAGAGTTTATTTGAAAAATATAAACTTAAGATAAGAAGAGACAATTCTGTCAGCGTTGTAGTAATGGCAGCACCAAGATGTTGCATAATTGGAATCAAAATTAGGTTCAAAACTATACTTACTACAGCACATATAGCTAGTATAAAAAGCATCGTTGTTTCTTTATTGCCAGGCGTAAACAATTGGTAAAAAAAAATAAAATTTAAAGCGATTAAAACAACTATAGGCGACAAATACTGGATGAGTTCGATTGAAGGTAAAAACTCCTGTCCCGAAACTAACAGCACAGTCCATTTGGCTGTAAGTGCTATTCCAATACTCAATGGTATGCCAAAAGTTAAAACATAGTGTATTGATCTGTCAATATAATGTTTAATTGACTCCAAATCATTATTAGAAAAAGATTCAGAAAGTCTTGGAATCAGCACTATACCTAAAGCGTTAATTAATGAAATTGGAACTTTAGTTATTTTGATTGCAGTTGAATAATAACCAACAGACGCTGAAGAACTTAATAAACCCAGAATAACGTTATCAAGCAATACATAAACGCTTCCAACCACTGAGCATGCAGTTAAAAAAAGTAAGGGTTTTATGTGTTTTAATAAATCTAGATCTCGAAAGACAAGCTTCATCTCTGATTGAAAGACTAAATAAAAATTCACCCCCCCGTTCATTAATTGAAGGATTAAAAATAAAAAATAATATTTCGTAATATCATCTTCTTTTTTAACAACAAGAAACATTAAAACTATGAAAACAAGGCGAAGAAGAATGGTTCGTTTAGTAATAAAATCAAACTTCTCTTGTGATTGATAATACCATTCAACAATAAACACATTGCTTAATAAAAGTCCTCCACCAATAATATAAAGATTAGCATCAATATCTTTATCTTTAATAAAAAATATGGTGGTGATGTATATTAGTAAAAAAAAAACAGTTGTGAGTAAGTGTAAAACAATCAGTTCTGTAAATAATTTACTTGATTCTTTTACATTGTTTCTTAGTTTAGATAATTCCCGAATTGCATATATAGGAATACCGATGGCAGAAAACAGAACAAAATATTGTGCAAGACTGTCTACAAAACTCACCTGGCCAACACCACTAGGACCTAGTATTCTTGAAACATATGGAAAGGTAACTAAAGGAAAAAGTACCTGAGATAAGGAAAGTAAAGTATTAAAAACAATATTTTTTTTTAGACTTGACATTTAGCTAAGAATAGAGTTTAAAATTTTTTTCATTGTTAACCCTAATGCGGCTATCAGACTTAACAAAATAGCCCCTATAAACATTGCTTTCAATTTGCTTAACTTATGTTTTTCTAGTGGGTATATAGGTTCATCGACGACTTGAATCAATGGTGTTTCTTTATGCAAAGTAATCTTTGACAGTTCCAAGTTTTTAACCAGCTCTGCCAACATGGCTTTATTAGTTTCTGCTGAAAATTGTGCCTTTTGCAATGGAGCTTGCCTTTGCACTTGACGGGTTGGATTAAGGTTAGGCGTCGCATCAGAAATTACAGCGGCCGTATATATAGAACCATTCATAACGGCCCGAACAGAATCTGTTTTTTGTTGTAATAGAACTACATTCTCTAAAGCCTTTTTAGTCCTTGTTTGAATATAGAAATCATTAACATTTTTAACAATTTGTTCATTGAAATTTTTAGCAAACGACTCATTCTCAGCTTTTACACTAACTTTTATAATACTTAGTTTTTTATCAAGCTTCATTACTGTTAAGTAATTTAAATTGATGTCATTAGTTATTTTCCCAAGTAAACTATCCTGTAAGCGCGAAAATTGAATGTTGTCAGGCTTTGATCTTTCAACAAATTGAATGTTTTTTAATTCAGGAATCTCTTTCCATGAATCACGCATACCATTAAATTGTATATACTTATCAATCAACATTTGTTCTTTACCATCAATTGAAACTTTACTTAATAGGGTTTTTTGAATCATTCGTCGTGATTTGTAGAGTTCAATTATATTTTCTCCTTGAAACAAGCCCTCACCACTATTACCACCGCCAATGTCAATCCCTACCATTGAAGCTATACCTGAATATTGACCTAATCCCCCACCACTTTCACCACCTTCAAGTACAAAAGTTGTGGTCGCGGTATAAGAGACTTTATTTAAGTACGCAAATACGTAACCTACGATCCCCCCCAAAGCACCAAATATTAATATGATAAGCCATTTGGATACCAAGTACCTATATAAGGTGCCTAGCTTTAGTAAAAGTTCTTTGAGGGATATTTCTTCAGTTTCAACTTTCTGATGCTGACTTTCTGTTATCATGTATTTTCTTATCT
>NZ_JAZQPU010000145.1:0-3385 GCF_045628745.1 Pedobacter sp. | reverse complement strand
TTTAAAAACAGAGAAAGTAAAAGGTGGTTCCATCATTCAGCTGCAAAAGTTAAGTACGGCAGATGAAGTCGTTTTAGTGAATAAAATCTAGCACATAAATATGATCAATTTCAAAAATATAAGTATTGTATTACTTTCCATAATGCTTTTTGGATGCGCGAAGAAAAAGGCGCAGGAAGGCTTGCAGCCCCTGAAAGTTTCTACCAATGGTCGTTACCTGATGACGGCAGATGGCAAGCCATTTTTTTGGCTGGCAGATACAGGTTGGTTATTATTTAACAAGCTGAACAGGGCTGAGGCCGTTCAATACCTTGATGATCGCCAGAAAAAAGGCTTCAACGTAATCCAGGTAATGGTTTTACACACCGTGCCATCAGTGAATGTATATGGCGATTCTTCGGTTTTAAATAGTGATGTTTCAAGGCCAGATACCACCAGTGGAAACAATGATCAAAATGAAAAAGAATATGATTACTGGGATCATGTAGATTATATCATCACCCAAGCAGAGGCTAAAGGCTTGTATATGGCCCTTGTACCGGTTTGGGGTACCAACGTAAAAGATGGAAAAGTAAGCGTGCAGCAGGCAGAAAAGTATGCTGATTTTTTAAGCAAGAGATACCGCGACCATAGCAATATCATCTGGTTAAACGGAGGGGATATTAAAGGAAGTGATTCTATTGCGGTTTGGAATAAAATAGGGGAAACGATCAGGAAAAACGATACAAATCACTTGATGACTTTTCACCCAAGGGGGAGAACAGCTTCTTCACAGTGGTTTCACAATGCCTCCTGGATGGACTTTAACATGGTGCAGTCGGGACACAGGCGTTATAACCAGGATACTTCAAAAAAAGAAACCCTTCATTATGGCGAAGATAACTGGAAATATATGGAAGCAGATTACAAGCTTCAGCCATTTAAACCTACTATAGATGGAGAACCTTCTTATGAAGGCATTCCGCAGGGTTTGCACGACATTAAAGAGCCCCGTTGGAACGACAGTGATGTAAGACGATATGGTTACTGGTCGGTTTTTGCAGGTGCTTTTGGTTATACCTATGGGCAAAATTCTGTGATGCAGATGCACAGCAAAACAGATAAAGAAACGGCCTATGGCTCTACTGAACTTTGGCCTTCAGCCTTAAATGCACCAGGTGCCAGTCAGATGGTGCACCTGAAAAACCTATTGCTATCCCGTTCTTATTTCGACCGTGTTCCAGACCAGTCTGTCATTGCCGGCGAAAATGGAAAGCAGTACAACAGGCTCTTAGCCACCCGGGGGAAAGATTACATCATGGTGTATAACTACACCGGCAGAGCGATGAACATTCAAATGGCAAAGCTTAAAGGTGAGGAAGTGAAAGCTTCCTGGTATAACCCTAGAAATGGCGAAACCACCCTGATTGGCAATATCAGTAACAAAGGGATCCATGAATTTAAGCCTTCCGGTACGGAGAAAAATGGAAATGACTGGGTGCTTATTTTAGACCAAATATAATGAATAGCTATTTTAAGAGACACACATGCGTGCAGTTTGCCTTATTAGGGCTGGTGATTTTCACCCTCAGTTCCTGTGCACGCAAGGCCTATTTATTTACTTCTTTTCATGAACCGGCCAATGAGGGTTTGCGCTTATTATACAGCGATGATGCTTACCATTGGAACGATTTGAATCAAATATTTTTGAAGCCTGAAATAGGGAAAGATAAAATTATGCGCGATCCCTCTGTGGTGCAGGGGCCGGATGGTGTTTTTCACCTGGTCTGGACGTGCAGCTGGAAAGGCGAAAGTGGCTTTGGGCATGCCAGTTCTAAAGACATGATGAACTGGTCTGAACAACAATTTATCCCTGTGTTAGAGAATGAAAAAACAGTGGTCAACGTTTGGGCACCGGAAATTACCTATGACAAGGATAATAATGAATTTATCATTATCTGGGCGTCTACCATTCCTTTTCGCTTTGCAAAAGGGGTAGAAGAGGAAAATAATAACCACAGGATGTACAGCATCAGGACGAAGGATTTTAAAACGTTTTCTAAGGCAGCCTTATTTCTTGATCCGGGCTTTAGTGTTATTGATGCAGTGATTGTGAAGAAAGCCGCAAAAGATTTTGTGCTGGTGTTAAAAGACAATACCAGGCCTAACAGGAATCTAAAAGTGGCCTTTGCTGAAAAAGCATTAGGTCCTTACAAGCAGGTTTCTGAACCTTATACAGGCCATTTGACCGAAGGGCCAAGCGTTGTGAAAACAAAGGGCGAGTGGTTAATTTACTATGACGCCTACGGGGATAAAAAATATGCAGCCGTAAAAACTAAGGACTTCAAAACATTTAAGGATGCTTCTGCTGAAATCAGTATTCCTGAAGGACATAAACACGGCACCATCATACAGGTGAAGAGAAAGATAATTGACAATTTAAGAAAAGGACGTTCTTCAGGGACTGCCCAAATTCAATAACAATGAGGAAAAAGCTTTGGTTAATCCCCCTGTTGGCAATGGCTGCACAAGTAGGCCAGGCACAGGATACCGTTAGATATACAGGAAAAACATTAGTCAACGCTGATTATCACCATGGACAGCTGAGCCCGGTTGTTGGTGTGCATAACATTCAGACCTTTCGTGCCAACAGGGAACATCCTGAAATGGCAGAGGGCTTTGGCTGGACTTATAACCATGCGCCGATGCTGGCCTACTGGAACCATAAATTTTACCTGGAGTACCTGAGTAATACGGTAGGGGAAAGTATCCCTCCAGGGCAAACCCTTCTTCAATCATCGGCAGATGGTTATACCTGGTCAAAACCGGAGGTGATCTTTCCGGTTTACCGCATACCTGATGGCACCAAAAAAGAAGGCAGAGCTGATGTAGCCAAAGATCTAGGTGCCGTGATGCACCAGAGAATGGGCTTTTATGTAGCCAAAAATAAGGTGTTGCTGGTGCTGGGTTTTTATGCCATCAGTTTCGATGCCAAAGATGACCCCAATGATGGTAAAGGCATTGGCAGGGTGGTGAGAGAAATCTTGCCTGATGGTAAATATGGTGCCATTTATTTTATTCATTATAATCCAGGCTGGACTGCGAAAAACACTTCTTATCCTTTTTATACAAAAAGTAAAAACAAGGCTTTTGTAAAAGCATGTGAAGAATTGTTGGCTAACCGATTGATGACGCAACAGTGGAATGAAGAAGCCGATCGTAATGACCCTTTAATTACATTAAAGAAACAATACAAGGCCTTTAGCTATTACCATCTAAATGATGGTAGGGTAGTGGGTTTATGGAAAAATGCTTTGACCGCCATCAGCACTGATGATGGTCAGTCATGGCCTGAAAATGCAAGCCGGGCACCTGGTTTTGTGAATAGCAATGCGAAGATATGGGG
>NZ_JAZQPU010000144.1:0-10106 GCF_045628745.1 Pedobacter sp. | reverse complement strand
AATAAGGCCGATTCAATTTCAGAAAAAACAAGCTCTTGTTTATTGGTCAGTTGCGGATGAGCAATGCCCAATAAAAAGTTAGCGGTGGTAAACTTCCCCGGAATACCCACTCTTAAATCAGCAGGTAAGATTTCTTGTTGCAGCAGGGCTTCATTTTTACAAATCAGCAAGGGGCCAACACCAAAGCCTAAGGCACTGCCGGCATCTAAAAGTGCATATTGGTCTAATACATAGGCCATGGCATGAAAACTTAACTTGGTAACATCCAGTTCTCCCTTCATCGCCTTGTGATTAAGGGTTTCCACATCGTCAAAAAACACTTCAAAGGTTAAACCTTCGGTATCTATTTTATGGTGAATCAGGGCGTCAAATATAAAAGTATCGTTAGGGCAGGGAGAAAATCCAAGGGTAAGTTTCATGCGGTAAAATTAAGGAATGCCGGGCGATAGCTTCGTTATGCGTTTGTCAAATAATCAATGGCCCATTCATTGAGGTTTTTTAGGGCCAGGCCAATGTTCCAGTTGGCTTTATTTCTTTCTTCGACGTAATTAGAAATGCTGCGCACCTGTAAACAAGGGATGCCGGCCTGCTCGCAGGCATAAAATACAGCTGCCCCTTCCATGCTTTCGGTAACAGGCTGCAATCTTTTTTCAATAGCCTCAATCTGTTGTTTGTTGCCATGCACCGTGTTAACAGTAATGCCATGCACTTTAGGAAGACTGCTTACTGCCGGTGTGGCATAATCACTTGTATATTTACTTTTTCCAAACCCCAGGGTTTCAATTGGGATAAAGGAGTCTTTATCTTCGGCACCTAATTCAGAAAACTCATCTGCAGTAATGTGAAGTACAGTGCCCAAAGGGTAAGTGGTGTCGAAGCAGCCTGCAATCCCTATATTGAGCACAAGATTGTAGTTTGTTGTCAATTGCCTGCCCAGGGCAAAGGCCGTAGCGGTCATGCCTACACCGGTAACCAGGGTATCAAAATTTGTTGTTTGAACCAAAGGAGCGGGTTGCAGCTCAAAATGCTGGTGCAGACCGGCTATTTCGGGAAGGGTGGCGGCCACAATAAGTATCTTCATTTATCTAAGGTATTAAATTGCTGGTAAATCGCTACTTAAACCTTTCTGTGTATATTTGTAATCAATTTAGAAAAAATGATTTATATCACACGCAAAGCTTCTTTTAATGCTGCACATAAATTATCCAGAACAGATTGGTCTGAGGATAAGAATGCTGCGGTATATGGCAAATGTGCTAATCCAAACTGGCACGGACATAATTATCAGTTATACGTTACCGTTAAAGGGGAAATCAATCCTGAAACAGGCTTTCTTGTTGACCTTAAATGGTTAAAAGACATCACCAATGAATATGTTGTAGAAAAAATTGACCATAAAAACCTTAATCTTGATGTAGATTTTATGGAAGGTAAACTTGCTTCGACAGAAAACCTGGCTGTTGCCATCTGGGAAGAGTTGTTACCACATATTGAATTGGGAGGCGCAACTTTACATAGTATTAAAATTTATGAAACCGAAAATAACTTCGTTGAATACTTCGGGTAATAATATAGGATTAATGAACAAAACACAGAAATTCACCGAAGAGGAGGAAAACGGCTATATCAAAATAGACCGTTACAACCAAGGTAAAATAGACACTTTAGCCACTCATTACAAGGATATTCTCTTGCAGATTGGAGAAAACCCTGACAGAGAAGGGCTGCAAAAAACACCAGAAAGGGTAGCAAAAGCCCTGCAGTTTTTAACCCATGGTTATGATGCTGATCCGGAAGAGATCTTGCGCTCAGCGATGTTTAAAGAAGATTATAGTCAAATGGTAGTGGTTAAAGACATTGAAGTTTTCTCCATGTGCGAACACCACATGCTTCCGTTTTTCGGTAAAGCACATATTGCCTATATTCCTAATGGACATATTGTAGGGTTAAGTAAAATACCACGTGTAGTTGATACTTTTGCCCGCCGTTTGCAGGTGCAGGAAAGACTGACCAATGAAATCAGAGACTGTATTCAGAAAACGCTAAACCCTGCGGGTGTTGCTGTTGTTATAGAATGCAAGCATTTGTGCATGTCCATGAGGGGAATTCAAAAACAGAATTCTGTTACCACAACTTCTGCTTTTACAGGCGAGTTTGCTAAGGAAAAAACAAGAGCAGAATTTTTACGATTAATTACAGCCAATTTACACTAAACACATGAAAGCATATATATTTCCAGGCCAGGGTGCGCAATTTTCTGGAATGGGTAAAGATCTTTATGAAAATAAAGATGCCCGCGACTTATTTGAACAAGCCAATGAAATTATTGGCTTTAGAATCAGTGACATTATGTTTGCTGGTGCTGATGAGGAATTAAAGCAGACCAATGTTACACAGCCTGCAATATTTTTACATTCTGTTATCTTAGCGAAAGCCTTGAAAGCAGATTTCAAACCTGATATGGTTGCCGGACATTCCCTGGGTGAATTTTCTGCCCTTGTTGCTGCCTCAGCTTTATCTTTTGAAGATGGTTTAAGGTTAGTGATTGCCCGTGCAAATGCCATGCAGAAAGCCTGTGAGCTTCAACCTTCTACGATGGCAGCTATATTAGGCCTTGCTGATGATGTGGTAGAAAGAATATGTGCTGAAATACCTGAAATTGTTGTGCCTGCCAATTATAATTGCCCGGGTCAGCTGGTTATTTCAGGAAGCATTGAGGGTATCGATATTGCTTGTCAGCAGTTAACAGCTGCGGGAGCTAAAAGAGCCTTAAAGCTCAATGTAGGCGGTGCTTTTCACTCTCCATTAATGGAGCCTGCAAGAATTGAATTACAGGCAGCAATAGAAAACACCAATATTTTGGCCCCTATCTGTCCAATTTATCAAAATGTTGATGCTTTGCCAACTGCAGACCCTTCTCAGATCAAGTTAAATTTAATTACACAACTTACAGGTGCTGTAAGGTGGACACAAACGGTTACCAATATGCTTGCCAACGGTGCCACTGACTTTGTTGAAGTTGGTCCTGGAAACGTATTACAGGGGTTGGTAAAAAAAGTAAGCAGAGAAGTTACAACTAGCGCTGCTGCAGTTGCTGTTTAAAATTTAATTTGTAAATTATTTGCTGTGAGTATAGGTGTAAAAATCAGGATTCTTCTTTTAATTATGAGTGTTTGCTGTGTGGTTACAGCCATTTCATTGAAACATTCTGTATCAAAAAAAGACCTGCTGCGCCACGAAGCTACACAGCTGCAGGAAAATCTTTCTGCAAGTGAACAACTTCTAACAGACCTCTTGTCGAACCGGCAAGAGGTTCAACAAATAAAGCAGTTCCATACCAATGAAGTTCTGGGCTTAGACTTTATCAATACCTATCATAGAGATGGCATTGACTTGTTTACCTATGAAAACCAGGAGCTGAAATTCTGGAGCTCCCATATCGTATCTCCGCCAAATGTTAATGAGCTTAAAGAAGGCTCTACCACGATGCAGCTCTCGAATGGCTTTTATGAGGTGATCAAAAAGACCGATGCCAACTTTATGATGGTGTTTTTGATCAAAATAAAAGACCAGTTTCTGATAGAAAACAAATTTCTGAAGAATGAGATTTCGTCTAATTTACTCCCTTCCAACTCTTTAACTTTAGCGTCTTATGCCGATACGGAGGTGCAGGGAATTAAAGGCAACAATGGGAAGTTGCTTTTTGAGGTGAAGCTCAATCCAGGTTATTCCCGAAGTCTGTATGCCTCGGTAGAAGTATGGCTATGGGTAATTGGGTTGTTTAGTTTTACCCTTTTTTACAATGCCCTCTGTTCGTGGATGGCAAAACGGGGACAGCTGCTTTTAGCGACTTTTTTGCTCCTTCTTTTCTTCATCATTGTCAGAATCAGCGACCTGCAGTATGGCTGGTTTAATTACCAGTTTGACATGGAGATATTTAGTCCTACGATCTATGGGGAGAGCTTCTGGCTACCCTCTTTAGGGGATTTATTTTTAAACGTCATCTCCCTTACCTGGATATGCCTGTTTATATATACCTATAAAGATAAATACAAATTACCGGCCTTTTTTAATAACAGTAAGCTAGCAGGTTTTATTTTCTACCTGTTAATGGCTCTTGTCTTTGCCCTTTTTGGCTTTTACATGGACAAGCTTTTCTCAGGCCTGGTTTATAATTCAAAAATTAACTTCGACATCACCAATATCATTAACCTCAGTTGGGCAAGCTGGATCAGTATCATTATTTTATGCCTGATGTGGTTTAATATTTATATCATCTCAAGCTTCTTAATGCTGCTCAGCATGAAATTAAAGGTGAGCACTAAGGAACGCCTCATCCTTTTTAGTGTTGCTTTTGTTGTTTATGGCCTTTATACATTAAATACTGAAGTATCGGCCTATTTTATTGTGTTTAGTCTTTTTCTTGTCCTGCTGGGCTGGAATATCTACAGCCAGCGGAGTAAGTTTTCCATCAAAATATACGCGGCTATTTTCTTTTGCCTTGCCTTGGTATCTGCAGTCAAACACATCACTTACCAGGAAATTAAAGAGCGCCACAAGGAGTATAACATTGCTCAGAAGCTACAGTCATCAGATAATCCAAGGATCATCAGTTCCATTGAAGACTTAGAAAAAGGCATCACCACAGATCAGTATGTGCTTAACTTTTTTACGGTACCCGCTTTAAATAACCTGCAAAGCTTAGAAAAGCTGATCAACAATAAATACCTCGACAGCTACCTTGCCCAGTTTGAGTATAATGTGCTTACTTTTAATGCAGCAGATTCATCTATTAAAGCCGTTGATGCTGCACCCTTAAGTCATTATAAGGGGCTTGTTCAATCGGGATCCGTTAAAGTTTCCAACTTCTTTTATCGCCTCAATGATACTTTTGGCTACCAGAGTTATTTCGGTATCATCCCTGTATTTGGCAATAACCGTATCCTTGGAACGCTGGTTTTAGAACTTAAATCACAGCAATACAATTACAATAACCAATTTCCTGACTTGCTGGTGGATGGTAAGGTGAAAAGTGATGAAGACTTTAAAGCTTATTCTTTTGCTTTCTACAACCATGGTGAACTGATTAACCAATCGGGAAAGTTTACCTATAATCTTACAGATGCAGATTTTAAAGGGAAGGTAGAAGAGCCTATATACCTCAATGATGCGAATAATGGCTATAACCACATGGTGTATAAGCCTAACATCTTTAAAACCATTGTGATCAGTAAGGAAAAAATATCTTATGTAACACGTCTGGCTATCTTGTCTTTCTTTTTCCTTGTCTTTACCCTCTTTTCGGTTGCGCTGTATATGATCATCTGGGTGGTGAAAAATATTGACGAGAGCTGGGGTGGATGGTTCAATATCAACCGGTCGCTGATGATCAATGCCAATAAGATACTGTATAAAACAAGGATACAATTCTCCATTGTGCTTTCGGTAGTGGCAACGCTGCTGATTGTAGGCTGGACCACCTTTTTCTACATCAGCTCTGAATATCGGAACCAACAGGATGACATCATCAGGGAGAAATTAAGAAAGGTGCAGCTTTTATACGGTAAAAAAATGTACGCCACGGGCATACCCAAGGTCAGCGATAAGTCCATCAAGGAGTTTAACCAATTTTCTGATGTAAACTCCACCTATTTGAATCTTTTTGATGTAAATGGCAAATTGCTGTATACTTCGATTCCTAAAATATACGACTATGGTGTGCTATCGCAGCGGATGGCCCCCAAGCCTTTTATTTATTTAAGTCACTTTCAGCGATCAGAGTATTTCAGTTCTAATGAAAGGATAGGCGATTTCACTTATTCTGCGGCCTATGCCACTATCAGAGATGGACAGAATGAAACCATTGCTTATATTGGTTTGCCGTATTATGGTAATGAAGGCGATTACCAGTCAAAGATTGGTGTTTTTATCAATACGCTGATTAACATCTATGCGCTGGTGTTTGTGGCCATTGGAATACTGGCAGTATTTTTAGCCAACCAGATTACCAGTCCGCTTACCTTTATTCAGGAAAGCATTAAAAAGACCAAGCTGGGGCAAAAAAACCAGCCCATATTATGGTCAAGGCATGATGAAATAGGCTCTTTAATTAAAGAGTACAACAAGATGATTGCTGCGCTGGAGGAAAGCGCTGCTAAGCTTGCCAAGTCTGAACGGGAGAGTGCATGGCGCGAAATGGCCAAACAAGTAGCTCATGAGATTAAAAATCCACTGACGCCTTTAAAATTGGGTGTGCAGCTGTTAGAGAAATCATGGAAAGAAAAGGATCCTAACTTTGAGAAGAAGTTTGAGCGCTTTAACAAATCTTTTGTAGAGCAGATCGACAGCCTGGCCACCATTGCCTCAGAATTTTCAAACTTCGCTAAAATGCCAGACACTAAATTGCAGCGTCTGAAACTTTTACCGGTGATACAGCAGGCTACTGATGTTTTTGAAAGCAATAAAGACGTTGAGATTTATATTGTAGATCAAACTACAGTGGAAGTATTTATCCTGGGTGATAAAGATCAAATGCTGCGAACTTTCAACAATTTATTGAAGAATGCCATAGAGGCATCAAGCTCAGCGAAGGATTGTGTAATCTATATTAAGCTGCGCAATGACCTTAAAAAGGTATGGATAGAGTTGGCCGACAATGGCAAAGGTATAGACTTTTATTTACAGGATAAGATATTTGCCCCTAACTTTACCACGAAATCATCAGGTACAGGGCTGGGCCTGGCATTTGTGAAACAGGCCGTTGAGAATGCAGGAGGTTCAGTAGAGTTTAAATCTGTAATAGACCATGGTACCACCTTTTTCCTGAGCTTTTCTTTAGCTTAAAGCGACTTATTTTAAGGTAACTGAAGCTTTGCCCATGCTTGCGCCGTTGGCGTATAAGATAAGGGCATAGGTGCCGGCAATGAATTCCTTAGGGTTAACCCAGGCCACTTCATAGTCCTGCTGGTCGTTGTTAAAGGTAAGCAGGAGCATTTCACTAAACTGCATCTGCTGGTTTTCTGCATTAAACATGTTGTTGGCATCAGCAATAAGGTTGCCTGCAGGATCAAATACACGCAGGTACACTTTATGGTAACCTTTTGCGGCAAGGGTATTGGGAATGATGTTAAACTTTACATCTAATTTCTGGGCTGATTTTGCATTGGATACTTCTACCTGTTTGCCATTTTTTTTAACCCTGTAAGCCTTAACGTCGATGTTAAAGGCCTTTAAGGTGGCACTTTCTTTTACCTTGACGGCAAGTTCCTCGTTTTTTCTGGATAAGTTACTTACCTTTTCATTAATGGCGGTAACAGAATTGAGCAGGCTAACGCGCTGGTTTTTTAAAAGGTCGTTTTCTGACTTTAATGCAGCTATCTTCACATTAAAGTTCCTTACAAATTCTCTGAGTTGTTTTACTTCTTCTTGCGCGCTGAGCAGCTCGCCTTTTGTGAACTGACCTTTTAGTAAGGCCTGCTTTAATTCTGAAATCTTTTCTCTCGCCAGTTTTTGTTCTTCCAGCAACTTTTCTGTAAGCACTGTATTCAGTGAATTAACTTTATCGAGTTCTACTTCTATCTTTTCTACTTCTAATTTTAGTCGTTCTTTTTCTGTGTTTGCAGTAACAAATCTTTCATCTTCCTGTTTATTACTTAAATACAGGTATGCATTAGTGCCTAATAAGGCAATGATAAAGAAGATAAGGAAATATATCTTATTTCTGTCGCCTGTATTACCGGAAACTTTTTGGTCTAACATTTCAAATTATAATCAGGTTTTTATGCTAAGGATTTCTTAGGTTGTTAAAAGAAAGGTCTAACATAAGATAAAATCTATAATAAATGGTTAAAAAATGTCAAATTTGTATGAGACTAATAAATTAATCGTTTACTTGTTAAATTAATACCCATACACAAATCAAAATCATTAAGAATGCTCAATAACTTTTTATATGTACTCCTGGCTGCCATGATGTTGCCTTTTACCCTAACTGCACAACAGACCACAAAAAATGCTCCAAAAAGAGAGTTTAGAGGTGTTTGGGTAGCTACCGTAGCAAATATTGACTGGCCCTCTAAGCCAGGCTTAACTGCAGATCAACAGAAGCAGGAATTTATAGGCTTATTAGAGCTACATAAAAAAAATGGCATGAATGCCATAATTTTACAGGTAAGGCCAGTGGCAGATGCATTTTATGCAAAATCCAGAGAACCCTGGAGTCAATATTTGATGGGACGACAAGGGCTTGCCCCTGCAGAAGGTTATGATCCTTTAGCTTTTGCCATTAAGGAGGCTCATTTTAGGGGGATGGAATTGCATGCCTGGTTTAATCCTTACCGTGCCACCATGAGCCCTAATGTAATCATTAGTAAAGAACACATGACCGTTAAACATCCGGAATTGTTTTTTACCTATGGTGGTAAGAAACAATTTGACCCTGGTTTACCTGAGGCCAGGGAACATATTGTGCAGGTAATTTTAGATGTGGTTAAAGGTTATGATGTGGATGGTATTCATTTCGATGATTATTTTTATCCTTATCCTATTTCAGGACAAACGATTAACGACAGTAAAACATTTGCTGCTTATGATAATGGTTATACCAATATCAAAGACTGGCGCCGTAACAATGTTGATTTACTGATCAAGATGCTCGACGACAGTATCCACCACTATAAAAAGCATGTGAAATTTGGGGTCAGTCCTTTTGGAATATGGAAAAATAAAAACGAAGATATAGAAGGCTCTGCCACTAATGGACTATCTAATTATGCTGAGCTTTATGCTGACTCCAGAAAATGGGTCAAAGAAGGTTGGGTAGATTATATTAACCCACAGATCTATTTCAGCTTTACCAGGAAAGCAGCTCCATTTGATACGCTGGTAAACTGGTGGAGTAACAATACTTATGGCAGGCATTTATACATAGGACAGGCGGCTTACCTGATGAACCAGAAAATGGAAGCTGCATGGCGTTTGCCCAACCAGATTCCTGATCAGATTCGCTATATCCGTGCTAACAACAGGGTGCAGGGCAGTGTTTTCTTCAGCTCTAAGTCATTCACTACTATTGCCCGTGCAACAGCAGATTCCCTGAGAAATGATCTTTACAGATACCCGGCTCTGCCTCCGCAAATGCCATGGTTGGATGATGTAATGCCTAATGTTCCGGTAAATTTACAGGTAGAAGCAAAATCTGATGGTATTTTTCTGAACTGGGAGAAACCTATGCTTGCTGTAGATGGAGAAACGGCATCAGGCTATGTCATTTATCGTTTTGAAGAAGGAGAGCCAATAGGTGTGCTGAACCCTAAAAACATTTTAAACATCAGCTTTGAGAATTTCACCACCTATATTGACACCAATATAGAGAAAGGTAAAAGATATACTTACCTGGTAACCGCATTAGACCGTTTGAAAAACGAAAGTGATGCAAGTGGTCCTGTAGGGGTTGAAGCGCGCTAAAAAAGAAGGATAATAATTTCAAGTTTAAGAGGCTGTTTCGTTGATCAAACGAGCAGCCTTTTATGTTTAAACTAAAGTTGTATAATCGAGAATACATGCATAACCCATCACTAACCCATTGATAACCCTTACCACTGAAGAAGGACCGATCTCATAGGGGTTTGCTACGGGTTTCCTACCGGAAATCTGAAGGGAAAGCCGTAGCAAACAGCTGTGAGATAAATGGTCTGGGTTAGGGATGTATAAGCTTTCCCCAAGTAATGGGTAAATTATCAATAAGGTGTTACTCGGGAAACTATTTATAGAAGAAACCTGTACCCTTTTTGGAGGATACAGGTTTTTATTTTAAACCTTGATAAAGATTTTCTTTTTGTACATGATGTACAGAATGATGAACCAGAAGATGATTTGTGTAAGGGCCCACGCCAGTGACGCATTGACTGGCGAAAAATAAGTGCTGTAGTATTGGTGATAAAACCAGGTTTGAGCGCCTATTTCTGTTCCTTCTGCGGTTTGTACCTTGAACATATTGATAGTTCGTGGCAATAAACCCGATAGAAAAAACACCGTAATGGCATTGACACCATATACCACAAAAGGGGTTGTAAACTTTGTGTAGCGTTGCACATCAATGAGCCAAT
>NZ_JAZQPU010000143.1:0-3666 GCF_045628745.1 Pedobacter sp. | reverse complement strand
TCAAATGCAGCATAGCCATAATGTAAAGACTGGCTGTATAAATCCGTATGGGCATCAGTTGCCTTCACGAATGAGCCATTTACATAAATTACTGTTTGATTATTATAGTATTGCATGGTTTCCCTGAGCTATTTGGTAAATTCTTTTTTTATTAAAAAGGCGCCTCTGTTGGGAGGCGCTTTTATTTTTTTTAAATACTCTTTTACAGCGCCTTGTACTCCTGGTTTAGCAGCAGTAAGTTTAGGTTGATAATGACTGTGTTGAAGCCTGTAGCAGGAGTATTCATTTTGTGGTTCCTTTTATTAATTTCTATAAATCCAATTTACTTTTTGGCAGGGGTAATCACAATAGCTGCGGAAAATAATTGAAAAAAAAATTTAATTTGGAGGAAGCCTTAAATTTGCCCCTTAGATTTTGTGAAACTGGGCTATTAAATAGTAATGACGGCTAAAAGTAGACCAAATATGATTTCGGTATACGGTATGCATGTTATGCAGGCATATTAATTTTGGGACAATTCGGCGTAAAATCACGAAGAGTGCTAAAAAAAATTGAAAATAAGCAAGATTTTGAGCAAAAAAAAACAGCCCATCTTATCAGGTAAGATGGGCTGTTTTTGTAAAAGATTAGCGATTAAGCAACACCTTCGGCTAAAACAATAATTTTGTTTTTTAAAACCTCCACAACACCACCTTTAATAATAAAGGTTTGTTCGTTGGTTTTGCTTTTAATAATTACTGGTCCGTCCTCTAAAGTAGAGATGATGGGTGCATGGTCATGAAGAATCTGGAAAGATCCCATGGTACCAGGCACAGTAACCGCAGTTACTTCACCTTCGAAGACTTTTTTATCTGGTGTTAAAATTTCTAATGTCATATATATTATAATATACGCTTAAATTAAGCGTTTGCTTCCGCTAATATTTTCTTACCTTTTTCTATAGCTTCTTCAATACCACCTACAAGGTTGAAAGCTGCTTCAGGATATTCATCAACTTCACCATCCATAATCATGTTAAATGCTTTGATGGTTTCTTTAATGTCTACCAATACACCTTTTAAGCCAGTGAATTGTTCAGCAACGTGGAAAGGCTGAGATAAGAAACGTTGAACACGACGAGCACGGTGAACCGTTAATTTATCTTCTTCAGATAACTCATCCATACCTAGAATAGCAATAATATCTTGCAATTCTTTGTAGCGTTGTAGAATTTCTTTAACACGTTGAGCACAGTTGTAATGTTCATCGCCTAAAACTGCTGGAGATAAGATACGAGAAGTAGAATCCAATGGATCTACTGCAGGATAGATACCTAGCTCAGAGATTTTACGAGAAAGTACAGTAGTAGCATCAAGGTGGGCAAACGTTGTAGCCGGAGCCGGGTCAGTTAAATCATCCGCAGGAACGTAAACGGCCTGAACAGAAGTAATTGATCCACGTTTGGTTGAAGTAATACGCTCTTGCATTAAGCCCATCTCTGTTGCCAAAGTTGGTTGGTAACCTACTGCAGAAGGCATACGACCTAAAAGAGCCGAAACTTCAGAACCCGCTTGAGTGAAACGGAAGATATTATCAACGAAGAATAAGATATCTTTACCAGCGCCTTCACCTTCACCATCACGGAAATATTCCGCAACTGTTAATCCTGATAATGCTACACGAGCACGTGCACCAGGAGGCTCGTTCATTTGACCGAACACCAATGTTGCTTTAGATTCTTTTAATTTTTCGGTATCAACTTTAGATAAATCCCATCCGCCTTTTTCCATGGAATGAAGGAATTCATCACCATAGTTAATTACACCAGATTCGATAAACTCACGTAAAAGGTCATTACCTTCACGAGTACGCTCACCAACACCAGCAAATACAGAAAGACCAGCATGCGCTTTAGCGATGTTGTTTACCAGCTCCATAATAAGAACTGTTTTACCTACACCAGCACCACCAAACAAACCGATTTTACCACCTTTAGCATAAGGCTCTAATAAATCGATAACTTTAATACCGGTGTAAAGAACTTCAATTTCAGTAGATAAATCTTCAAATTTAGGCGGAGCATTGTGAATCGGCTTACCGTTGGTTTTATCGATAGTGTTAATACCATCAATAGCATCACCAACAACGTTGAATAAGCGACCTTTAATTTGCTCACCAACGGGCATTTTAATAGGTGCACCAGAATCCAGCACATCCATGCCGCGAACTAAACCATCGGTAGAGTCCATTGCAATTGCACGTACCCGGTCTTCACCAAGGTGCTGCTGAACTTCTAAAACGATCTTTTGTCCGTTTTCTTTTGTAATCTCTAAAGCCGAGAAAATTTTAGGTAAATGAGCATCAATAGCAAAACTCACGTCAACTACCGGTCCTATAATCTGCGCTATTTTTCCAATGTTAGGCATATATTGTTTGGGGTAAAATTATAAATATCAAAATGTTAAAGGTGTTTTTACACCCTTCAATTTGGTTCGCAAAGCTAAGAGTTTTCCACCTATTTTTTATATATAAATAAAAAGTTTTTCAACAGTTTTTTTATTGATAGTTTAGGGAGTACAAGATTATCAAACAAAATCGTTCCATACCCATGAAAACCATACTTGTAACAGGGAGTAATGGCCTTTTAGGTCAGAAGATCACTGAAAACATCATCTCCAAAAAACAGTTTATTTTAATAGCCACTTCAAAAGGAGCGAACCGTTTTTTGCCCCATCCTGAATATATCTATGAACCGATGGACATTCTTGACCCCGAGAATGTGAAAGCAGTGGTCGAAAAATACAAACCCGATGCAATTATCCATACGGCGGCAATGACTAATGTTGATACCTGTGAAGCTAACAAGGAGCAGGCCTATGCGCTCAATGTGACGGCTGTGCAAACTTTAGTTAGTGTTTGCGAAGAGTGGCAAGTCCAATTGATCCATTTGTCTACAGATTTTGTGTTTGATGGTGCCGCTGGTCCATATGATGAACTTGCTGCAACAAACCCATTAAGTTATTATGGCGAAACCAAAGTGCAGGCAGAAGAGCTGGTTAAAAAAGCAAGTTGCCCCTGGGTGATCGTCAGAACGATTCTTGTTTATGGGATTCTTGCAGACATGAGCAGGAGCAACATTGTATTATGGGCTAAGGGAGCACTGGAAAAGGGCGAGCCAATCAATATAGTGAACGACCAGTGGCGCATGCCCACCTTGGCAGAAGATCTTGCCGAAGCTTGTTTATTAGCCGTAGCAAAAAATGCCCGGGGCATTTACCATGTGAGTGGCAAAGACATGATGAGCATTGTTGAACTGGTGAAGCGTGTGGCTGCCTATTTTAACCTTGATACGAGTTTAATCAGGGAGGTGAGCAGTGAGAGCTTGAACCAAACTGCGCGCAGGCCTAAAAAAACCGGATTTATCCTTGACAAGACCATCGTTGACCTAGACTACCAGCCTCATGGTTTTGAAGAGGGCATTGCTTTACTGGAGCAACAAATTGCTGAATTGGCGAAGTAATAGGAGGATTTTTTGACTGAAGGCTTGTATCTTCAACTTATATTTACAGCATAACATTATAAAACAATAACTATGGCATTACAGGTAGGAGCTAAAGCTCCAGATTTTAAATTATTCAGTTCAGAACTGAAAGAGGTTTCATTAAGTGACTATAAAGGCAAAAAAGT
>NZ_JAZQPU010000142.1:0-4191 GCF_045628745.1 Pedobacter sp. | reverse complement strand
ATCACCTTGGTCCATTACCTGCTGACCGGGATAAGGCGTCATGAAAGTTCCAACACCAACCATGGGGGCCATCCAGGCAGTGCCAGCCTCCGCTTTATGTTTGAAACTTTCAGCTTTTAGCGCATAAGTCTGCAGCAAAAGGTTATTGTGCTCTATTCTTTTTAATACCGTATCCAGCGTTAAGACTTCCTTTTGAGCAAAGAGTTGAAGCGGTAAAAGTGCCAGTAACAGGGCTATTTTTTTAATGCTGAACATGATGTACCTCCAGTTTTCCGTATTTTTTCAATTCATATTCTTTAGCCATTAAAAAGATCAATGGCGTAACCAGCAAAATGTGTGTAGAGGAGGTCAGTACACCACCTATCATGGGTAATACAATAGGCAACATGACATCGGTACCCACACCCGTTGCCCATAAAACGGGGATTAAGCCGAATAAGGACACACAGACGGTCATTAGTTTCGGACGAAGTCGCCTGGCAGCTCCCCTGACCACATATTCACGTAAATCATCTTTAGTGATGGTTTCGCTTGAATTTCCTTTCAATTTGATCAATTGCTCCATGGCATCGTTGAGGTAAATGACCATTACAATCCCTGTTTCTACAGCAATACCAAATAAAGCAATGAAACCTACAGCCACCCCTACAGATAAGTTGACATCCCAGAAGTAAATGATGTAAGCGCCACCAATTAGTGCAAAAGGCACTGTAATGAGGCTCAGAAAGGCTTCTCTTAAAGAGTGAAAAGCAAAATAGAGGGAGAAGAAAATAATGACCAGCACCAAAGGTGCAATCCATAATAAAGTTTGTTGCCCACGGATCATGTTTTCATATTGCCCGCTCCACTCCACAAAATAGCCTTCAGGTAAAATACCATGAGATTCATTGATTTTAGCGATGGCCTCTTTAACGGTGCTCCCCAAATCTCTGTCGCGCACATTGAACATGACAGCGCCCCTTAAGAGTGCATTTTCAGAGTTAATCATCGGCGGACCATCCTCAAAATGAATATTGGTTACTGCCGACAATGGAATGGTGCCCATGGTAGAAGACTGCAGGGGAATACGTTTAATTTGTTCCACGCTATTTCTAAAATCCTGCCCTAAACGTGCACTGATCGAGAATCTTTGTCGCCCTTCAATGGTATTGCCAATAATGGCACCCCCCAAGGCGAATTCCACAGTTTCGTTGATATCATCTACAGTTAAACCATAGCGGGCTAATTCTTCCCTTTTAATATCAATCGCTAAATATTTACCCCCTGTAATAGGATCAACATAAAGGTCTGCAATACCTTCAGTACCTTCCAGCGCAAGTTTTACTTTTTCAGAAACGGAAGCAATAGTATCTAGATTTTGTCCGTATATCTTTATGCCAACATCAGTACGAATGCCCGTAGCCAGCATATTAATGCGGTTGATAATTGGTTGTGTCCACCCATTGATGACCCCGGGAATCTGCAGCTTTTTATCCAGCTCATTGATGATGTCATTTTTGGTAAGCCCTTCACGCCATTGAGCTTTCGGTTTCAACATAATGATGGTTTCGATCATGGAGATAGGCGAATTGTCGGTCGCTGTATTGGCACGTCCTGCTTTCCCTAAAACCTTATCCACCTCGGGCACCGACTTGATAATTTTATCCTGGATCTGCAAGATCCTTTTGGCCTCGCTGTTAGAAACATCAGGTAAAGTAACGGGCATAAACAAAATGCTTTGCTCATCTAATGGAGGAATAAATTCTGTACCCAGGTTTTTTAACAGTGGAATCGTAATTAACAGGGCAATGATATTGATGGCAATCGTTGTTTTACGCCAGTTGAGTACCCCTCTGATTACAGGTTCATAATATTTCTCCAAAAACCTGTTGACCGGGTTAGCATGGTCAGGCTTAAACTTCCCTTTCATAAAAAAGGAAATAAGCACAGGGGCAAGCGTTAATACCAGCAAGGCATCAACAATCATGATGAATGTTTTGGTATAAGCCAGTGGATGGAAAAGTTTACCTTCCTGACCAGTTAACATAAACACAGGCAAAAAAGAGGTAATGATGATGACCGTCGCAAAAAACACCCCTCTGGAAACCTGTTTACTGGATTTTTCTATCACCTTTAAGCGTTCCTCTTCAGAGATCCAGTCAGGATTTTTCTTGAATTTATTTTTTATCCAGGCGATCATAGTTCAGTAGTTTTTTGTTGTTCATTTTGCCAAATTGCATAGCGTTCAGCCAGGTGTTTATAAGCATTTTCACTCATTACAATACCATTATCGACAATGACACCAATGGCCAGGGCAATACCGGTGAGGGACATGATGTTGGAGGAGATGTTGAATGCGTTTAAGAAGATAAAGCTGGCGGCAATGGTAATTGGAATCTGGATGATGATGCTTAAAGCACTGCGCCAGTGAAATAAGAAAACAATGACCACCAGCGAAACGACAATCATCTCTTCAATCAAGGTGGTGGTGATAGAATCTACAGATTCCTGAATCAGCTCACCCCTGTCGTAAACAATGTCGAATTTAACTCCGGGAGGCAAACCTTTAGACACTTCTTTCATTTTAGTTTTCACCCTTTCAATCACCTCCGCAGCATTTTCACCATAGCGCATCACTACAATTCCACCAACACGCTCCCCTTCGCCATCCTGGTCGAAAATACCAAGCCTAGTTTCCCCTGTCATTTGTACAGCAGCCACATCAGCGATTTTGATGGGGGTGCCGTTTTGATTTTCAATGGGGATATTGCCTATTTCTTCCAGCGATTTTAAATAGCCTGAAGTCTTGATGATATAGCCCATGTCGCTCAACTCGAACTTCCTTCCCCCCGATTCATTGTTATTTGAACGCACAGCGGCAATAACATCAGGAACCGACAGCTTAAAATAAAGTAGTTTATTGGGGTCTATAGCAATCTGGTATTGTTTCTGGAAGCCGCCGAAAGAAGCAATTTCACTCACCCCGGGAACATTTTGCAGGGCAAATTTCACATACCAATCCTGGATGGCTCGTTGCTCACCCAAATCTATAGATGGCGCATCAAGGGTATACCATAAAATATGACCAACACCTGTACCGTCGGGGCCTAACTGGGGAGCCACACCTGTGGGTAAAGATTGTGTAACCGTACTCAGGCGCTCCATTACCCTTTGTCGTGCCCAGTAAATATCTACATTGTCTTCAAAGATGACATAGATGAAGCTCATGCCGAACATGGAAGACCCACGGACGTATTTAATCTTTGGAATTCCCTGTAAATTGGTAACCAGTGGATAGGTTACCTGGTCTTCCATTAATTGTGGCGACCTGCCCATCCATTCTGTAAACACGATGACCTGGTTTTCTGACAAGTCAGGAATAGCATCTATAGGGTTCTTTTTAATAGCCATGACGCCCCAGACAAAGAGCCCTGCTGCAAGGAGCAGCACCATCCATCTGTTTTTTAATGACCATTCAATAAGTTTGTGTACCATCGTTTTTGTGCTAACCCAAGCCTGCAAAACTGGCAAAGGGCTGTGATGTATAATGAAGTAAAACCATTAGCAATAAAATGCAAATGAGTTCATCAATATTCTTTAAGAAAAATAGGTGAATTTAGGTTACAGGCGATGCCATAACCTGTGTAGGAAGATGGAGTATTATATTCTGAAAGTACAGTTGCGGATAAAGAAGGGTATGTCCTGAAGAAGGGGTGGCGCATTGCTTAATGCTGCTTTACCCCGTTTAACTGGAAAAGAAAGGTCTTCAAGCTGCCATGTGGCATTGTTTTGAACCAATACAGAGGTTTGTTCAAATTGAACCTGTAATAGACTAGTGGTTTTAGACTGGTCTACTTTGGCCTGCTTAGCCTCATCTTTACAGCAATCTTTTTTAGCCGTGTCGCTTTGTTTCATGCCACAAAAGCCACAGGTCTTTTTTTCATGGTTGGTGATGCCTAAATCAACCAGCTCACCCATGCAGTAATGAAAATACACCGTTGTACCTTGGGAAACCCCAAAGTAAAATATTGCAAGAAAGATGAGCAGTGTTCTTTTCATGACGAGTCAAAATTAAAGAATGAGGAGGATATATTTTTATATAATTCTGATTAAATGTTATATCAATCTCACAACATCTTAATGAAATTCAAGCCCTTACCTCAATTTTTGTTTTTTAACAGCTATAGCACATGAAATTAAGGCTGTAATAAC
>NZ_JAZQPU010000141.1:0-3290 GCF_045628745.1 Pedobacter sp. | reverse complement strand
ACGGCATGCCATGGATTCAGGTAAGTGATTTAAAAGGTTTTAAAAATGATGTATCGATGAAATATGGCATTACCGCTATTCCTCAAAATTTCTTGATCAACCCAGAAGGAGTAATCATTGCAAAGAACTTGCGCGGCGAGCAGTTGTCGGAAGAACTTGCAAAGTTCATTAAATAAGATTTCTTTTAGAATAATTAAGGTTTTCATTTCGAATAATTAAGGTTGAATAAATAAGCCGGCTATTAGCCGGCTTATTTGTTTTCAATTAACCGGTGTGCTAGCTGTTCATAACTTTTTATAGCCTATATAGCAATGAACACAATAAAAGCACATTTGTAACGCTATATTTGCACTATGAATTTACCAATGCGCGTCACTTTTGATGAAAGAGATTATACTTATATTGTTTTAACGAAGGGAATTACAAAAGAAACTAGTGCAATCCTGATTAGCCTCAATGAAAAGGAATATAAACTTGCTTGCAACGCAAAAGGCGATTGGGATGTTGTTGATGCGACTGTAAATGAATATCCTGGATTACTTAAAGCTATTGGTAGAAATATCAAACTTCGCTATAGGTTGTAAAAAAGATACTAAATAGTATCATTGGTCTGACCGGATAGGTGTCTCAAGTATGTTTAATTTGTGTTTTGGTAAGATTATTTTGAATCTTCAGTAATTCCCTTGGCCTTTAAATTAATTCCAAACTTTTAGATAGATTATTTCTGTCCTGATTTTATCATGATTTCAGGTAATGAAGCGCTAAGGATGTTGATTGAAGTGTTTTCGTGTGCACTAATTTAAGTTTAGCGGCTGCTGGATGCTTAGACCTGAGGCTTTGTTTGTTTTATTCCTAACCCTTCACTTCAAATAATTGGTCAAATAATTCAGATTTTGTAATAGTAAGCTGATCAGAGAAAGATATATCATAGTCTCTATTACGCTCAATGTTGACTAGTCCAAACCAGTTGGCAAAGTTTTCGAAAAAACGGAATTCATAGGCACGATGGTAAGCCTGAAGCGCTTTGTCATGATTGCCTTTCTGGTGAGCGTCCCACAATTCCTTTTCAAAGGCTTGCATGAGTTTCAGACTGTAGAATTCGCTTTTTTGTGGTTTATCGCCATATTTTGAGAGCAGAACCAATGAATAGGCCCAACCTAACTGACCATATCTGCCGTCATCATAAAGCTCGTAAAAATTGCACCAATGAAAGCGATTGGCCATGAAGTTAAAGATCTTGATAAAACGGTTGCTTTCTGGCTCTTGTAATAGTTTCTCTCCATTTTTTGTAAATGACAAAATATTATGACGCTTTTTCACGATACCCTCTACCAATAAGTACTCCTTTAAAGGCCAAAGATAGGGAACATCTTCTTCCAGAATCCGCTTAACTAATTCCATATATGGCCAATGGATCAGGTTTTGGTTATAAAGCAATTCACAAATGCGAACTGGGAGATTGCCACGTATTGTTAGTTTAAGCTTACCTGCTTCTTTAATCTCCTGCAGTAGTAATTCAGAAAGCTTAAAAAAAGGACATTTATTGATATGTGACTCCATACCTTCTCGAAACTGGAGGATAACGCCCGGTGCAAAAGGTTTATAAAGTAGGCCTTCCATCTGTTCGGGGTTTAACCCATCAAATTCATCAATCGGATTGCTATTGATTTTTTGCTGATATTCACCAATCAACCTATTCAACTCTTCTATGCTGAGTTCACCACTTCTTAAAAGTGGATTTGCAGCAAAGAATGAATTCATAATATCGTCTGCTATTCCCACGGCTTATTTTTTAGGTAAATATAAACAATATAGACTTTATCAATTACACTTTGTTATACTTAGCATCGAAAAGCGTAGCCTGCCATATAGCTTTGGTTCAGTCAACCTAAGCTTAATTAATTTGTCTTGACCTGTTTTTTTTCAAAAGATTGAAAATTCAAGCGCATACCTTTATACTATGACAGAATAAAAAGTGCCGAACTGATTTTAACTATTAATCAAGAAAGTCTGGAGGATAAGATTTTTGATTGTATTTCTGCTCTACTTCCTTTAATCGTTTCTTCCGCGCGTCGGTTAATTCAGGAACAGGCAGCATCTGGCCAGGAGCTACAGGTTCACCAACTTCCTTAAATAGATTTTCCAGTCCAGCCGGGACAACCGTACACAGCAGGCGTGCATTGTTTTCAGAAATATTTTTAAAACAATGGATTGCCCCACCAAGTGGTATATTAACAAACCCATCCTTGGTGACGAGCTGCTTCCCTTGCTGTGTTTTAAATTCCACTTCTCCCTCCAGCACATGGAACATTTCCTGAATATCGGGATGAGCGTGTGGCGGTGGGCCACCTCCTGGAGGTACTGTCATTTCAATAACAGCATAGTTACCATTAGTCTGTTCGCCGGAGATGATGATTCTGTAATTGCCACCTGCAACGCCTAACAGTTCTCCTTCATCTTGATTGATAATTTTTACATTAGCATCCATTACATCTTTTGATTCAAACCTTCTTTAAATTTCAGGTAATTATTTGGTTATAGCTATACTCATTCAGGTCCTCAAAAGCTTAACCTACAGTATGTTGATCTTTAAACTATTTATCTTCTGAAGAACCATAGCGATGATGTAAATGTACGATTACTAGTTTTAAAAAATGAAAGCTATGTTAAGGTCTTGAAAGTTTAATCAAAAAAGGATTATAAAATCAACCTAAGCACTTTAATTCTCCTAAAACTAACGTTGGAACTAACTATTGTGCTATTATTGAAAGGCTTAAATGCACAAGTAACCATTTAAAGCAGCACACCAATTTCAAATCCCATCTTGTAATTATAATAAATCAATATAATACTGTATTGTGTAATCACTTGTTTTCTTTTAATTCTCTGTATTTCCTTACTTGCGAACTTATAGATATAAACTTTCCAGAAATATCCTTATCATTGGCAAAGATCTAAAAAATCACTCCGTTAATGCCAGATTTGAATGACCTTACCGATAACGAGCTCTATTACCTGCTTAAATCCAACAACGAAGCAGCTTTTAACCTGTTATATAAACGGTATTGGAAGCGTATGCTCTATAAAGCGCTATTAAAACTCGAATCAGAAGCAGATGCTGAAGAAATAGTACAGGACGCTTTCACTGATCTTTGGAAAAGCAGGCATCGCATAGAAATCAATAATGGTTTTTCAACTTATATAGCTGCCATCGTTAAATACAAGGTCATGGCAAGGATGGCTGCCAACCATAAAAAACGAAGCCATTTTGCTCCAGCTGATGTCAACGA
>NZ_JAZQPU010000140.1:0-5568 GCF_045628745.1 Pedobacter sp. | reverse complement strand
CCTCACGGTGGCCTTTTATATGTTGCAATGATTTCTCATCGTTTCAATCTTTTTTATTCTTTAGCAGCTCCGCTGCTAAAATTCCCGTTTTGTTTGGGACTGCAAAGGTAGTAATCTTTTTAACATTGTCAAGCTTTTTATTAAAACTTTTTCCTTTTTGTTTTCCCTGTTAAAACAGATACAACATCAGGACAATCTTACTCCTTTTCGCCTTTCAAACTCTCTTCTCTATATCGCCTTCACTGTTTCCCTTCCTCCGAAGCGGGATGCAAAAGTAGCAAAAATATCCCTGCCACCAAACAATTAACCTGTTTAATTTGTTTAACTGGGTTAACTGCATGGTTTAGAAGCTTAAAGAATTCAAAGGACTTCGTGTAAAACATACATACCTTATTAAAGACCTGTTTAACGATTGCTTTAACCATCTATAAAAGGGATCATCACTCTCTAAAAAAGGCATTGTATGCTTATCTTCAATCCTTATTAAAGCCCCTAAACTTTTGAAATCTTCTAAAGAACAGAAAGACAACAGCAATTATCCCTGATTTGAAAACAGAACAGTCGTATTTATATGTTTCAATATAGCCTCAGTATGGAATACCATCCTGAGGTGTGCCCACATTTCAGGAATAATATACATTATAAAGCTATATATATAAAGGACTGACTTTTTCAATTCCACTTTGATAAAAATATGTTTATTAAAAATGGTTATACATAAAGATAGCGCAGAACAGAGCTAATAATTGTCTGGATCGGCAGGTTGCCCGATAAGCGTGAGTACACGTGGACTTATGGCTTACTCAATGCGCTATCACAACAAAGTGACTAATCCACGCCTATTACATACATCGCAAACTCAACATGGATAACGTTGTTCATTTAATAGAGAAAGAAAATATAATTGAAAAGGTCATAGCCCGGTTTATGCTAAATCAACCAGCAACGATAAGAATGATCATCAACAAGGTCAAAAAATAAATTAAAAACACAGGAGAAAACAAAACTGAATGAAAGTGCCGGTGAAAACAGGTAAACCAAAGGAAAAACAAGCAGAGCACAATTGAGAACTCAGCACAGCACAATGAAAAGCAAGCAATGCAAAATGAAAACCAAGCAAAGCGCTATTGAAAGACGCTATAATGAAATTGAAAACAGATAAAGCATACTTGCAAAACAGTGAATAAAAAATCAGGGCAAAAAAAAGAGCGGCCAATCCTGGACCGCTCGTTTTCTAACTAACTTATTATTCATAAAAAAACTGGCTGTTGGGGAAGGAGTCGAACCTTCAAGGGGAAGTTAGCCGCAGTTCAAAATTAATTTGTGGTCAACCCATAAACTGTGTTTATCCCATGATCCCCACCACCGAGACAAGAAGGTGTGTCTGCCAATTTCACCACCCAACATTAAAAAAAAGAACTTACTCTTTTGCTGTAGGGGAAGGAGTCGAACCTTCAAGGAGTAGTTAGCCCTTACGGGTTTTCTAATATCTCCACCACCGAGACAAGGAGGTGCGTCTGCCAATTCCACCACCCTACATTGTTAAGCTACGTTAAAGAACTCTGTTTTTTTTTCGTTTGCTTAATACAAATGTAAGAACATCCCCAATACGTTGCAAATATTTTAAACATTTAATTTTATTATTACTATATTTATAATTAATTTAGTATATCATTACAAAGTACACAAATCATGATAAAAAAAGAAACCCAAAATTCAGAAATTGATAACCTTGATATTGACATTCTGAAACAATTAATGCATGATGCCACTAAGCCCTACACAGAAATTGCTAAAGATTTGATTGTTTCTGGAGGAACGATACATGTGAGAATGAAAAAACTTCATGAAATGGGCATCATCAGAGGCTCCCACCTCATTATTGATCCACAAAAAGCAGGATTTGATATTTGCGCCTTTCTAGGAATCTATTTAGAAAAGGGAATTCAATATAAGGATGCTGTGGCCCAGCTCAGTAAAATTAAAGAAGTAGTGGAGCTCCATTATACTACAGGCACGTATAGTATGTTTGCGAAAATCATCTGCAGAGACACCAGTCACCTCAGACATGTATTAAACGAAGAAATACAAGCAGTACCGGGTATTCAACGCACAGAAACGCTGATTTCATTAGAAGAAAGTATCAAAAGGCAAATTGAACTTTAATTCAATTTGCCTTTTGATACTATATAAGCAGAGTCCTTTTACGTAACTTCAAGAAGAAAATTAACCTGTGTTTAGTAATGAAGTTACTTGCATAGCTAACGGAGAAGCTGGTGTTTCTAACAGATTGAAATATGAGTATGAACCGCTAAGCATTTAAAGAACCTGATTATTTAAACTTATTTTTTAAAGCTTCCAGCTTCATTTGCAGGTCGCCTTCAGCCTCTTGCTTTGCTTTTACTGGTTTTACCTGCTTATGGGCAGGCTTAATAAAAACCTTAGCTTTGCTTTGCTGCTTTTCCGTTGCCTTTACACGAGGTTTAGACTCCGTTTTCCCGGTTTTCATGGATAAAGAAATCCGTTTTCTGGCTACATCGAGTTCTATCACTGTTACTTCTACCTTTTGATGCACTTTAACCACATCATTTGGGTTGGCTACAAACTGGTCTGCAAGTTGACTGCTATGCACCAAACCATCCTGGTGAACACCGATATCTACAAAAGCCCCGAAATTGGTGATATTAGTAACGATACCCAGCAGTTTCATCCCCATTTTTAAGTCGGCAATTTCATTTACACCGTCTGTAAAGCTAAAAACCTCAAACTGCTCCCGCGGATCTCTTCCCGGTTTAGCCAGTTCCAACATAATATCCGTTAAAGTAGGCAAGCCCACATGCTCACTCACGTATTGCTGTAATTTAATTTGCTTTTGTTTCTGCACATCCTTCAGCAACTCTTCCATGGTGCAACCTAAGTCCGCAGCCATTTTGTTGATCAAAGGATAACGTTCAGGGTGTACACCACTGGCATCAAGCACATGCGCCGCGTTACGGATGCGAAGGAAACCCGCAGCCTGTTCAAAAGCTTTATCACCTAAACGAGGCACTTTCTTTAAGCTCTCCCTATTTTTAAAGGCACCATGCTCATTGCGATAAGCAACAATATTTTGTGCCAACTGCGGGCCAAGTCCCGAAACGTAGGCCAGAACTTGTTTAGAAGCTGTATTTAACTCTACCCCAACGGCATTTACACAGCTCATCACGGTATCATCTAAAGATTGCTGTAATTTATTCTGGTCCACATCATGCTGGTATTGACCCACACCAATAGATTTAGGATCAATTTTCACTAATTCAGCAAGAGGATCCATTAAACGGCGACCAATAGAAACGGCGCCCCTAACGGTGATGTCTTTATCAGGAAATTCTTCACGAGCCACATCAGAGGCCGAATAAATAGAAGCCCCATTTTCACTCACCATAACCACGGTAACCTCAGGAATAGCCAGGCCACGAATAAAGAGTTCTGTTTCTCTACCTGCAGTACCATTACCAATGGCGATAGCTTCAATAGCATATTTAGCACAGAGATTGGTAATCAGCTCCGCAGCCTTTTTAATATTGGCCTGTCCTGTATGCGGAAATATAGTTGTATTTTCAAGCAGTTTTCCCTGTTGATCCAAGCACACCACTTTACAGCCTGTGCGGAAGCCAGGATCTATGGCCAATACATTTTTTTGTCCCATTGGGGCGGCAAGCAATAACTGTCTTGCGTTTTCAGCAAACACCCTAATGGCTTCCTCATCTGCCTTTTCCTTAGAAAAAGAGCGAAGTTCCGTAGCCATTGCCGGGGCAAGCAAGCGTTTATAGCCATCCTGAATAGCAAGCTGCACTTGTTTAGCCTTTTCATTGCGTGCTTTGATGAATTGTTTTTCTAGCAAAGCAAGGGCAGCCTCTTCCGGTGGCATTACTTCCAGTTTTAAAATACCCTCGTTTTCTGCACGGCGCATGGCAAGCACACGGTGCGATGGAGCAGATTTAACAGGCTCTGTCCAATTAAAATAATCCTTATATTTAATCCCCTCCTCTTCTTTTCCACTAACCACGGTAGACTTAAAGATGGCCTGTTGCTGAAAGTACTGTCGCATGGCGGTTCTTACCTCAGCATTTTCATTCACCATTTCGGCAATAATGTCTCTTGCACCGGCAAGCGAATCATCATCAGCGTCAAAAGGCTGGTTATCCTGGGTTAAAATGGCTAAAGCCAAAGGCTCTAGACCTTTCTTCCGGGCTTCAGAAGCCCTTGTTTTGCGTTTAGGTTTATAAGGAAGGTAAATGTCTTCAATCTCAGTAATGGTGAGGGCGGCATTGATTTTAGCTTCCAGCTCCGGACTTAATTTCTCAAGCGCTGTTAAAGCCTTTAAGATAGCCTCTCTTCTTTTATCTAAATCGCGCAGCTGCTGAAAGCGGTCGCGGATATGAGCAACCTGTACTTCATCTAATGTTCCTGTTACTTCTTTGCGGTAACGGGAAATAAATGGAACCGTGGCTCCTTCATCCAACAACTCTATGGTAGCCAGAATCTGTTTTTCTGTAACCGCGAGTTCAACAGCAATAATTTTCGAATGGTTGCTCATTATGCACTAATTTAAAATAAAAAATCCCGAACGACCAAAGTCTTCGGGATTATATTGTGATGGTTATTAAATAACTATTTTGCTACGTACATTACTTCTTTTACTGCTTTGATTACACGCTCAGCGTTAGGTAAACTTGCAGCAATTAAAGTAGGCGCATAAGGAAGTGGCACATCAGCACAAGTAATACGCAATACCGGTGCATCAAGGTGATCGAAAGCATTTTTCTGTACATTGAAAGCTATTTCAGAAGAAATAGATGCCAAAGGCCATGCTTCTTCAACGATTACTAAACGGTTGGTTTTCTTAACCTACTTAATAATAGTTGCATAATCAATAGGACGAACAGTACGTAAATCGATAACTTCAACATTGATACCTTCTTTTTCCAAAGTTTCAACCGCTGGGTTAACCACACGCGTTAACATTTTACCAAAAGTAACGATGGTTACATCAGTACCTTGTTTAACAACGTTTGCTTTACCTATTTCAATGTAGTACTCTTCTTCAGGAACTTCACCTTTATCACCATACATCACTTCAGACTCCATGAAGATCACTGGATCTGGATCAAGGATAGCTTGTTTTAACAAACCTTTAGCTTCGTAAGGTGTAGAAGGAATAACAACTTTTAAACCAGGACAGTTTGCGTACCAGTTTTCAAAGTTTTGACTGTGTTGTGCACCTAATTGGCCTGCATTACCTGTAGGACCACGGAAAACGATAGGAATTGGAAACTGACCACCGCTCATAGATAACATTTTGGCAGCGCTGTTAATAATCTGATCTATGGCAACCAAAGAGAAATTAAAAGTCATAAACTCTATGATTGGAATTAATCCGTTCATTGCAGCACCAATACCAATACCCGTAAAACCAAGCTCAGCAATAGGTGTGTCAATGATACGCTTGTCGCCAAACTCATCTAACATACCCTGGCTTACTTTGTAAGCACCATTATATTGCGCTACCTCTTCACCCATAAGGAA
>NZ_JAZQPU010000139.1:0-2365 GCF_045628745.1 Pedobacter sp. | reverse complement strand
GCCGAGAAATTCTATATCCCTGGAAGTTTATTAAAAGTAAACCTTGATACGCTGCAATCAGCCAATTATGGCATGCCGAAAGAGGTGCCTGTTGTATTTAACAACAGTCCGGTTTTTCGTTTCACAGCTGCTGCTAATGATCAAAACATTACGCCTTTAGCGTGGTTTGACCAGCAGGATGCTTTAAAAAGTGGATGGGCATGGGGCCAAAGTTACCTGAAAGATGGTATTGCGGCTTTTGTTGCTCCTGTAGGCAAAGGAAAGTTATATGCCTTCGGTCCGGAAATTACTTTCAGGGCACAGGCACATGCAACCTTTAAAATGCTGTTCAATGAGTTGTATTTAAATAAATAAAACGTTTAAATTAGTTTTTTTAGCAAGATCCTTAATTTCAATTCCAGCAGAAATCCCTTAGCATTAAATTGCTGAGGGATTTTTGTATTTATACATAGTTTGGTTGTGTTAAATGGAAGTTAAGATATTACCTTGATGTCCCCTTGCTATGACAGCAGGGTGAATACGCCATGAGTACACGGTGAGTCCACCCTTTGTTTGGCATAACGTGGACTCACCGTGGACTCAATGTGGACTCACCGTGGACTCACCCATAGCTGACAAGCAGCCATTAACAACGATTTTTCTAATCTCAATACAAAATAATAAACTTATAAATTGAGCGACAGGAAAGTAATACTATTTATAGATTAATACACGTGCTCGTTTACCAAAGATGAAAGACAGGTCTGCTGCGGCATCTCTAATTATGCGTACATCAGGTTTTTAAAAAGAAATGAGCAATTGTAAATTAAAATTTGAAGAAATGAAAGAAGCATCAGAAGTGTGGGCACTGTTGCAGCCATAACTAGTGGTTTGATGGTGGAAAAGCCCCTAAGAGGCTGCAGGTACCCATATTAGGATCTGAACAAGTTACGATAAGATTTCTTTAAGTTCTGCTGGATTAAGCGGCTTTTTCAGCATCCTTGATACAAAAAGATTAGCCTCAGCTCTTTTAATATCCCCAAAGTCTAGTGTTGAAGAAAGAAAAACAATCGTACAATACTCCGTGATGCTTTTAGGTAATGATCTGTAGTGCTCCAGAAAACCAAAGCCATCCATTTCTGGCATTTGGATGTCTAGTAAAATTAAATCAGGAAGTTGGTCCTGCTGCTGGTTGCTTTTTTTTAAATATTGAAGACCTTCTTCTGCCGATAAACAAGTAACCACCTGACTACCTGAAAAATGGATGGAAAGAATTTTGGAGTTTATTCTTAAGTCGATTTCACTATCATCAATAAGCAGTATTCTATTAGGCTTCTTGGTCTGATTGAGCATTTGGTATTGTTATTTTAAAAGTTGTACCCTCTATATTATTTGAACTAACAGCAATTTTTCCATTGATTTTATTCAATGCTTCTTTAACGATAAATAAACCTAATCCGCTTCCATGGTGATTTCTGCCTTTAAAGAACTGTGCAAATATCTTCTCCATGTGTTCATCTAAAATGCCAATACCATTGTCACGAACAAGTATTTCTACTTTATCTGTTTGAACAGCTACGTTGATGACTACTTTTTTATCAGTAGCATCTACTTTTTGGTAATTGATAGCATTGGAAATTAAATTGCCTAGTATGACCTCTATGCGGAATGCATCGCCAATAAAGACGGTAGGTTGGTCAATGTTAATATCAAAATTAGTATCAGTATCTGTATAAGAATAGAGTTTAATTAATTCGTTAACCAGTGATGAAAAATCAATGGCAGATTGATCTGAAGCGCTTTTGTTATTTTTATAATATTGCAGTGTTTTCTGAATGTAGTAATCCAGCTTATTAGAGCAAGTTTCTATTAAACCCCAATATTCACCACTAGAATGGAACAAATCTTCCATTTTCACCAGGTTGACAATACCGATGACAGATACCAATGGTGCGCGTAATTCATGCGAAATACTGTAGATAAACCTGTTTAATTCATCGTTGGTTTTTTCAAGCTCAGCAATTTTTTCACGCAAGTCAATCTTTGCTTTATGAGCATCATAAGCATTTTTAATGCTGTTATGGAGCTCTAGCTCATTCCAGGGCTTGGTAATATATCGATAAATATGCCCTTCGTTGATGGCATCAGCAAGGGCTTCAATATCAGTGTAACCCGTTAAAAGAATGCGTGTTGGATCAGGGTAGGTGTCAACGATACTTTTAAAAAACTCGACGCCCGTAATTCCGGGCATCCTTTGATCGGCAATAATGACATTTATGGAAATATTTTCTAAAATTTTCAGGCCTTCTACTGCTGAGTTGGCCGTATATATTTCATATTGTCTTCTAAATCCAGCTTTAAATGCATGTAAATTGTTTTCTTCATC
>NZ_JAZQPU010000138.1:0-9886 GCF_045628745.1 Pedobacter sp. | reverse complement strand
AGCTGTTCCTGTATATTCTGGATATAAATCAATTTGGTTATGAACTAAGGCATCAAAACAGATTTTAGTGCCCCCCAACCCTGATTTAGTCGATACTTGAAGATCAGTATTTCCTTCAATCAGCATTTTATACAACTGCGCCAAAATATATTGTTCGCCAAAGATTTTAGAGCCAACCCTGATGATGCCTTTATTTCGCTTTCCTGGTGGATGGTATAGCTTGTTTAGCTTTAAAAAATCCATCGCAATCTTCTCAGGACTTTCATGCAATTGATCTGCTTTGTAATTGAGCGTCGTCATGGTCTGGTCGTCAATTTTTCCAGCAAGCAAATTCAAGCACTTTTCCAACTCGGGATATTGATTGAGTGTGGCTTGTCGTACTATAGGTACAGCAGCATATGGAGGAAAAATATGCTGATCGTCTGTTAAGGTTTGCAAATCAAAGGATTTCACCCTGCCGTCGGTGCTGTAGCCGTCAATGACATCGAGTTTTCCTTCAAATACGGCCTTATATTTCATGGCATCGCTGATGACTACCATATCCATATCGAAACCGTAAACTGCTTTTAGTCCTAGATATCCATCACTTCTACCCATAAATTCAGGCGTAAAACCTGCCAGCATCCTACCACCGATTTTTGTTGGCAGAAGATAAAAAGAGGTGAAAAGCACCAATAGAAAAGGCGTAAGGATATAAAGCAAGTTAAGCTTTTTTAAGCTCATTTTTTGAAGGAGGGAAAGTAAATAATCAAGTAGGATAGCTAATAAGGCTGCAGGAATGGCGCCGGCCAGGATCATATGGCTATTATTTAGTGCGATCCCGCCAAATATAAACTCTCCTAACCCCCCTGCGGCAATATAGGCTGCTAAAGTTGCTACCCCAACATTGATCACTGTAGCTGTTCTTATGCCGGCCATGATCACCGGGAAAGCTAGGGGCAACTCCACTTTATACAAAATTTGCAGGCTGCTCATGCCCATTCCTTTTGCGGCATCTTTAACAACAGCGTCAACCCCTGAAATACCGGTATAGGTGTTTCTTAATATAGGCAACAAAGCATATAAAAAAAGTGTAAGAATGGCTGGTAGAGCACCAATGCCGAGAATTGGAATCAAGATACCTAATAAGGCAATACTGGGTATGGTTTGCAACACGCCTGTAAATCCAAGTATGGACCCTGCAAAGCGTGGTTTACGGGCTATATAAATGCCAATTGGCAATGCAATGAAAATGGCTAGAATTAACGATATTAAAGTTAGCGCCAAATGGGTAACAGTTTGATTGAGCAACTGTCCAGACTGGAGATGCACAAATTGCCAGAAATTTTGAGGCTCTTCCATGTTTAAGGTTTCCTCTCCCCTTTGATGAGCTGTTGTAGATCTGTACTGTTTAAGCTTTCCATCTTTTCCCAGGCTGTTTGTTCACCCATATGTAAAGATTTAAGCTCCAATAATAAGCGTTGGTCTTTTAAAAAATCGGTTACAAAATCATTTGCAGGGTGATGAAGCAATTCCTCTGGAGTTCCAAATTGCATCACTACACCTTTATCCATCAAACAGATTTTATCTGCCATCTCAAATGCTTCCTGGATATCATGTGTTACCATTACAATAGTGAGCTGTCTAAGTTCATCCAATTGCATAAAATCTTTTCTGATGCGTATTCTGGTCAGGTTGTCTAAAGCGCCAAAAGGTTCATCCATCAGCAGCACTGGTGGGTTGGTCATTAAAGCTCTTGCTAGGCCAACCCTTTGTTGTTGTCCCCCACTTAAGGCCTTCGGATATTGCTTTTGGAGCCCAGGGTCAAGGTCAAGCTTTTCAAATAGCGCTGCACTGCGCTCTACTATGCGCTGTGTATCCCATTTCAGCAAACGCGGTACAATAGCAACATTTTCTGCAACAGTATAATGAGGAAATAAGCCATGATGTTGTAACACGTAGCCAATGCTCCTTCTCAATTGTTCAGGCTGTTGTTCAGCTACATCAACACGGTTAATATATACCTGACCAGCATCTGGTGTTTCCAGCTGATTGATCATCCTTAAGGTGGTGGTCTTACCACAACCGCTAGGGCCCAGGAGTATCATGTTCTCTCCTTCAGAAACCTCAAAGCTAACCTTGTTTACGGCAGTGGTGCTTCCAAAACGCTTCACTAATTCCGTTGCTTTAATCATCTAAGGCCATGAAAAGGTTATTTAATGACTCTGCATATAAAGGGTGAGCAAAAATGGTATACCTGATTTGCTCATAGGTAATGCCACCCATCATCGCCATCTGCAGGATAGACATTACCTCACCTCCCTCTTCTCCAATAATGGTGGCCCCGAGAACCTGCTTGCTTTTCTTATCAACGATGGCTTTCATAAAGCCCCTTAACTCCGCAGTTTCTATGGCACGCGCCACGTTTTTCATGGGTATTTTTGCCACCAGGTAATCCAGTCCCTGCTCCTTTGCTTCCATTTCGGTAATCCCTACTCTACCTACCTGGGGGTCGGTAAACATGCAATAAGGTACTATACGTCCTTTGGTACTCAGGTTTTTATGATTCAGCAAATTCCCTGTCACTACAACATAATCATTGTAAGAAATATGTGTAAATGCTGGTCCACCTTTCACATCACCCAAGGCATAAATGTTTTTAACCGAGGTCTCCAGCTTTTCATTCACCTGAATAAATCCCTTATCATCGCATTTGATTCCTGTTTTCTCCACCCCCAATTGTTTCGTTTGTGGTTTTCTGCCCGAAGCCATTAAAACATGACTGCAGGTATAATGAGTTTGTTCTCCAGGGCCTTCAACGGTAACTTGGATATCGCCTGTGCCTTCATTTTCAAACTTTACAGCTTTGGTATTTACAAGCACCTTGATTCCTTCTTCTTCAAAAAGAGCAGATATCACCACACAAACATCATCATCCTCATGAGGCATCAGGCGATCGCCTCTTTCCAATAAGGTTACTTCAGCACCAAAACGTCTGAACATTTGTGCAAACTCTAAACCTATATAGCCACCACCCACAATAAGCAAATGCCTGGGTACTTCTTTCAATGCTAAAATACTGGTAGAAGTTAAGTAGTTAATGTCCTTTAAACCTTCCATATCAGGTGTGGAAGGACTTGTGCCGGTATTGATAAAAATGTGTTCTCCATGCAAGTTCAATATTTGACCATCCCGACCTGTAACTTGAACAGTGTTGTTATCTATAAATTCAGCCTCTCCGTATATAAACAAGATATTTTCTGCTGCTTCAATTCCTTTTACAGCACCGCCTCTAAATTGATCCACGATGGCATCCTTACGTGCCATAATAGCTTCAAAATTGATTTTATAATCGCTGATTTCTATACCAAGATCATGACTACGACTGGCAAGGTAGGCCATCCTTGCTGAGGCTACCATCGATTTTGTGGGTGTACAACCGTCATTGATGCATGTTCCACCAATTTCTCTTTTCTCAATCAGGGCAGTTTTCCATCCTGCCTCACTTAGTTTTTTAGCCAGCGGAATACCCGCCTGTCCTGCACCAATTACAATTGCATCATATGATTCCATACCTTTATAACAACGTAGAAGGAAAAAAAGTAACTTTCACCCTAAAATAAAAAAAAGATCCTTATCGAAAGGACCTTTTTTGCAATGTCAAGAAAAAAATTGTTTTATTTTACCTGATCAAGAGGCTTCCTGTGCTGGTCATCGGTAGACTTATCTGCTGCCGTACAATCAGAATGCATCGGTCACAAACCATATTCTTCACATGGAGCCACATGTCAGATCTCCTCAGCCTTAAAGCCAGCTTCCTTTAAGGTGTTGATGATCGTTTCAGCACTTACATTTCCTTCCACTGTCAATGTTTTTTCAAGTGTACTGGTATCTACAGACCAGGAACTGATTTCTTTCTGCTCATTTAAAAAAGGAGTTACCGTAGCTATACAGCCTCCACATTTGATATTAGTTTTAAATTTTAAAGTTTCCATTTTATGTTTTGTATTTTGATGATGTTATTTTATAAATTTTAAACGAAGGCTATTGCTGACTACAGACACCGAACTGAGTGCCATTGCAGCACCTGCAATCATTGGATTCAGCAAAAAACCATTAAAAGGATATAATATTCCTGCTGCAAGAGGAATGCCAATAAGGTTGTAAATAAAGGCCCAGAATAAATTTTGTCGGATTGTTTTTACTGTTAATCTTGATAAACGTAATGCTTTAGGCACTTGTAGTAAATCTGAAGACATTAAAGTGATCTTAGCCACATCTATGGCAATATCAGATCCTTTACCCATGGCAATAGATAAATCAGCTTGTGCCAGCGCCTGACTATCATTAATGCCATCACCTATCATAGCTACTACCTTTCCCTGTTCCTGAAGCTTCTTCACAAACTCAGCCTTATCTGCTGGCAGGACTTCCGCCTGGAAATTTAATATCCCCGTTTGTTGGGCTACTGCAGCTGCCGTATGCTGGTTGTCGCCGGTTAACATATAAACCTCAATGCCCTGCTGTTGTAAAACCTGTACTGCTTTTTTGGACCCTGTTTTTAATTCATCTGCAATGGCTATGATCAAGATCACCTCTTCTTGATTGCTGAAATAAATTACTGTCTGCGCTTTTTCTTCTAACTCCTTAACTTTCAAACATAAAGAATCACTTACTTTAATGTTTAGTTCAGAGAGAATCCGGTGACTACCCGCATAAAATTTTTGCGCCTGATAACTGCCACTTACACCTTTTCCTGTTAAACTTTCGAAATTCATTAAGCTAAGACCAACTACAGACAACCCTTTCAGGTAAGCAACAATGGCTTCTGCTAATGGATGTTCTGACTGTTTTTCCAACGCTAAAAGTACCTGCAACATTTCTTGCTGCTCTCCTTTAAAATTGTCGGCCCAATGTAATTGCGTTACAGTAGGCTTGCCTTCTGTAAGTGTACCTGTTTTATCAAGAATAACCGCATTAACTTTGTAGCCTGATTCTAATGCTTCTGCGTCTTTGATTAAAATGCCTGATTCTGCACCTTTTCCAATGCCCACCATGATGGCTGTGGGCGTGGCCAATCCTAAGGCACAGGGACAGGCGATGACTAAAACAGTAACCATTGCCATTAATCCGTGTGTAAACCCACTGCTGCCTGCAAATAAAATCCAACAGCCTAAAGTCACTATGGCAATTAAGATCACAATAGGCACAAATATACCAGCAATTTTGTCTACTAACTTTTGAACCGGTGCTTTAGACCCTTGTGCATCCTGCACCATTTTAATGATTTGCGCCAGCATGGTATCCTTACCAACCTTTTCAGCAATAAAGCGAAAACTGCCCTTTTGATTAATGGTACCAGCCAATACTTTTGTGCCTGCCTCTTTGAATACCGCAACAGGCTCGCCACTAATCATACTTTCATCTACATAAGAATTTCCACTGGTCACTATTCCGTCAACGGCAATCTTCTCTCCCGATTTAACAATTAATTCATCACCTATATTAACAGCATTTACCTCAACCTCTACTTCACCATTATCAGTTACTAAATGTACTGTCTTTGGTTGTAAGCCTATCAGCTTTTTAATGGCGGTTGATGTATTTGATTTGGCATTTTCTTCCAGTAACTTCCCTAACATGATGAAAACGATTACCACTGCAGCGGCCTCGAAATATACATGTGGATGCAAACCTCTGGAAAGCCAGAACTGCGGATAAAAGCTGTTAAAAACACTAAATATATAGGCTATGCCTGTACTTAGTGCGACAAGACTGTCCATATTGGCACTGCCATGTTTTGCCTGTTTTACTGCATTGATAAAAAAGCTTTGACCAAACACAAATAAAACCGGGGTGGTTAACAGTAGCATCAGGTAGTTGGCATAGGGCATATCCATAAAAAACATACCTATTACCACTATTGGTAAAGTGAGTATAGCTGCAGCAATGGTTTTCTTTTTTAATGCCTGATATAAGTCTGCCTTAATTTCTTCCTGTTGTTGCTCACCCGTTTCTTCGTCTAAAATTAAATCATATCCAATATCCTGAATAGCCTTTTGCAGAACCTGAGGGTTAACCATTTTAGGATTGTAGACTACATTTACACGTTGCGTTGCATAATTAACTGCGGCACTGCTTACACCTGGCTGTGCAGCAATTTTAGACTCTACACTAGAAGCGCAGCTTGCACAGGTCATACCCAATACAGGCAATGATGTATTTTTAACAGTTCCTTGTTCTTTCATCTTTCTTAATTTATAACAAAGATACCTGCTTTAAGCATTTTCGTTTTACATCATTCAGTAATATTATTGCATAATTTCGTTAAGCCTGAAACCCTATAAAAACAATTTATTGAAAATTAAAGTTTAATTGACATGGAACCATTTAACATTAGAGTAGGATTTGGAAAAAATGAAGTCACCCTTACTATTTTACCCACTGAGGAAGGCTATTATAAAGTGATCTATTATGGGGGGATTTTAGGTGCCATTCAATATCTAAAAGACACAGATAGCTGGGAGCAAGTACCTCCTGAAGATGTAATTGCAGGCGACTTACCTTTGTATAGGCCTGATTTAGAAGAAGAGCGTACAGAAATTGAGCTGACAGAACAAATGATAGAAGAAATTGGCGAAGAAATTACTCTTTTGAAAAAATCAAAAGAGTAATTTCACCCTCCGTTTCTTAGGATTGTTGTAATTGATTCTTATTCACTTTCAGTATAGAGAATTTTGATTTGGCTAATTCAAATGCACCAAACATCAAAAATCCAAAAACAAGGTTGCTCACCAATAGGTTGCGTTCAAAAGGAATAGCCGCAATTAAAGCAGTAAGGTAACCATTGAAAGTTTGAGGGTAGATTGATCCTGTCATAAGTACCACACCTATATCAGAAATTAACCAATGAATGAAAACCGTTGCAAAAGAAGCAAGGAATAGATTGACAACGTTTATCTTTTTAAGGAAAGTACCGGCAAAAACCATCAAGGCAAAGCTTAAATAAACCCAGAAAGCACCTTCATAAAAAAGAACAAACTTCTGGTAATACATAAAGTTCAATAACAAATCGCTCACAAATAAAGTAAGCATTGGTACTGCATAAGCTTTTATTTTGTCTGAAAAATAAGCTCCACCAAACATAGCCATTGCACCTATAGGTGTAAAATTAGTCCAGGAGCTGAAACTTCCTAAATTCAAAAACCGCGTAGCGGCGGCTGCAACAACGATAAGAATAAGGAAAGAATTACGGAAATTTATTTTTTTTAAGGACATCGTATAGGTTTTTTAAAATGTAAAAATATCAAATCTTAGCGAATATTAAAACTAATACCTGCATTCATATTAAAGCCCATGCTGCTATAGCCATAAAACTCTGTGTATTTCTCATTAAATACATTTTTTAAATCTGCAAAGAGCTTAAGCCGCTGACCTATAAGCGAATATTCAGCATAGAAATCCAACAATTTATAGGCCGGCAAGTCTACAAAGGTATAAGTAACAAAATCACCATCCTTCCGTTTTCCTGTATATTTAAAAGTCGAGCTTACATACAAAGTTTTACTAAGCTGTAAACCAGCGTTTAAACCGTAAACATGTTTTGCTTTTCTGACTAAAAAATCTGAGACTTCATTGGTGATGTAGTTAAATTCTGTACCATCTACAAAGGCATAATAGCCTTTTGCTTGAAATTTTCCAACTTTAATGCCTGGCTCTACTTCAAATCCCTTAACCTTTTGATCGGCAAGGTTGATGTAACTTGTATTACCATAGACAATTGCATCAGTGAGGTCACGCTTAAAACCTGCTAAACGCAAGGTGTACCGGTCATTAGCAAATTTAAAGTCAACTCCAGCTTCGTAATTTTTAGAATGCTCTGGTTTTAACTGCAAGTTGGCCCCGAACTCTCCAAATAAATTATCAAGCGTGGGCGCTTTGAAGGCCGTAGAAACTGTTCCATAGAGTTTAATATGCTTATTTAGTGCAATGGAAGGTGTAATATTAAAGGTGTAATTTTCTCCGTATTCTTCATGTTTATTGTAACGACCGCCTACTTCAAGGTTAAAAATACTGAGGTCATGTAGAAATACAGAACCATAAATAGCGAACAAATTGGTGTGTGGTGATAGGCCTGAATTTAACCTAAAACTGCTTGACCTGTTATCTACCCCTAGCAACATATTAACATGCTCACCAATGTTCTGGTTGTAGAACAAATCCAGGAGCTGCATCTTTCCTTCGGAGATGCTGTTTCCAAACTGACTTTTCGAATCTGTGAGGGCATTCTCATAACTGTAATTAAAGGTAAGTTTACCTGATCCGAATTCATACTTGCTATTAAAGCCACCATTAAAATACTTTAATTTGTAATTGTTATCCAAATGATCTTCAAATGCATTGGCATCGAATTGGTAATGGCCATAAAAATACCTTAAAAATGGGTTGATACTCAGGTGTTCATCTGCCTGTAAAGAAAATGTAGCATTTACAGCACCAGTATGATGGCCATCTTTTTCAAAAACTTCAGTACTATTTACTGGTGCGGCAGCTTCAGAAATACCGTCGGTTTTCACCTGGGTATAAGCTATATTGTAAGAGAATTTATCTACATGGCTGCTGATACCGATTGTTCCCTTATAGGTGTCATAGCTTCCCATACTGGCAACGCCATACACACTGTTCCCACCTTTTGCACCCTTTTTCGTAATAATGTTAATCACTCCAGAAATTGCATCCGAACCATATATGGTTGATTGGCCACCTTTTATGATTTCTATATGATCTATCTGATCAATTGAATACATGCGGAGATCGAAGGCTGACCCATTTCCAACCGGACTACTCACTAAGATGCCGTCTACTAAAACCATAGCATATGCTCCTGATGCTCCACGAATGAAAACACTTTTGTTTAAGCCCATGTTCCCCGAAGCTCCACTGACAACTATACCTGCTTGTTCATTAAGCAGATCTGTTAAATTTTTACCATGACTACGTTCTAACACCTCTGGGCCTATAATAGTGACTACCTTCCCGGTTTGCCTTTGCTTTTGATCATTTTTACTGGTGGAAATAACCACTTCATCTAAATTTTGGTCCTCTTGAGCATTGACCGTGTTTACTAAAATAAAAGGTGAAGATAAAAGTAGAGAGGAAAAGAGTATTTTGTTCTTAAAATTCATATTCATTTAGATGTCGCTATATTTAACTCATTAGCATTGAAAAGAATAGACAAGGAAGATAGCAATACCTTATTTAGATCGCTTGAGCAGCAACAAAGCATGCAAATGTATCAAATTTGTGAGCCTCTACAAAGATCTTATTCCTATATTTAGCGCAGTAAATTCTTTTTTATGTTCAAAATAACTTCGTTCCTGCTTTGCTTTTTAAGTTTACAATCTATGGCACAAAAAACCGACACCTTGTTACTTGAAAAATTAATGAATGGTAAACCCGAATTGTTTTCTACCATCATAAATCACCCCCAAAAACACCAGGTCCAAATACGCTATACACAGGTTATCCGCGACAAAAACAATAAACCATCATTTAAAACTTATAGTTATAACCTCGATGATCACCATTATTTTTATCCCGCAAGCACAGTAAAACTCGCTGCAGTCATATTTGCCCTTGAAAAGGTGAATGAACTAAAAATAAAAGGACTGAATGCCAATAGTACCATGATTACTGATAGCAATTTTATAGGACAGACAAAAGTAGATAAAGACCTTACTGCAGAAAATGGCTTACCCTCTATAGGTCATTACATCAAAAAAATTCTTTTAACCAGCGACAATGATGCTTTTAACCGCTTATTTGAATTTATAGGCAGAGCTGAGCTCAATGCAAAGCTTACAAAATATGGTTTAAACAACAGCAGGATCTTAAACCGATTGGCTAT
>NZ_JAZQPU010000137.1:0-11825 GCF_045628745.1 Pedobacter sp. | reverse complement strand
CAGGGGTGTTAATTTAATGGAAAATGTAAAGTTGAGCAGCCTGATTGAAGATCCTCATCAGAAGTTTTATTACATCTACAACTTTGACCGTCCTTTTGATTTCCATGTGGAGCTGATTAAGATTATTCTGGAGACAGACCCAAATATCCAATATCCTTATTTATTCAAAAGCACCGGAGAAGCACCAAAGATCTTTGACAAGAACAACCCTGATGCAGTTGCAGCAACAGCATCAACTGCAGTGAATGAGTTTGATTTTCTAAATGAGCTGGATGTTGTTCCTGAAGATACGGAAGAACTGGAAGCCATGGGTGGAACAGGCATCAATGAGAAAGAAAAGGGTGATGATGAAGAAGATCAGGATGAAGATGCCTTCTCTGATGATGAAGATTATGAAGATGAAGGTTATGGCGGCGGTAAAGACGACGATTACTAAGACCTGATGACGCAAAACGAAAAAAGTCTTATTGTTATCGTTGGACCAACTGCCATTGGTAAAACTGCATTGGCCATTCAACTGGCCAGGCACTTCTCTACAGAAATTATTTCAGCAGATTCCAGGCAGTTCTTTAAAGAGATGGAAATAGGTACAGCAAAACCTTCTACAGAAGAATTAGCGGCTGTACCACATCATTTTATCAACTCCCATAGCATTAATACTTTTTTCAGTACCGGCGATTTTGAAAATGAAGCTTTAGCCAAAGCAGATGAATTGTTTAAGTCGCATAACCAGCTGTTGATGGTTGGTGGATCTGGCTTATACATCAATGCTGTTTGCAATGGCCTGGACAAGCTTCCAGACACCGACTTAACCATTAGGGCTTCCTTAAAAGAACGCTTTGCTGTGGAGGGGCTAGAGTCCATCAGACAGGAGATTGCCCTGGCAGATCCGGAGTTCTATGCTAAAGTTGACCAGCAGAACCCACAGCGAATGATCAGGGGGCTTGAGTTTTATCTCTCTACAGGCTTTAAACTTTCTGCTTACCAAACCAACAGTAAAAAAGAAAGACCTTTTAAGATTTGCAAAATTGGCCTCAACATGGACCGCAATCTGCTGTACCAGCAAATCAATAACCGAGTTGATCAAATGATGGCTACCGGGCTCTTAGAGGAAGTAAAAGAGCTTCTACCTTATAAACACCTCAATGCCCTGAACACGGTGGGCTATACAGAGCTATTTCAATACCTTGATGGAGTGATAAGCCTGGAACAAGCTGTGGATGCCATTAAACAGAATACCCGTCGTTTTGCCAAAAGGCAATTAACCTGGTTTCGCAAAGATCCAGACACACATTGGTTTGAGCCTGATCAATATGCAGACATCCTCAAGCATGTGCAGCAGGCAATTAAGCCTGTGCAGTAGGACCGCCGAACTGCATAGGTAAACCAGCGCCCTCTTCCTGAATTTTTATCCTTCCATTTATAGCTTCATATTTTTCAATATTATCAAGCAAGGCTATCGCCATGCGTTTCACATGCTCTGGAGTAAGAATAATCCTTGATTTCACTTTAGCCTTAGGCATGCCAGGCATTACACGGATGTAATCAATCACAAACTCTGTATTTGAATGAGTGATCACCGCTAAGTTCGAAAATATACCCTCAGCAATCTCTTCTGATAACTCAATCTGTAGTTGGTTATCCTTATTTTGTTGTTCCATAGTACAAAATTAGCTTAATAATGTCAACCTTTAACATTAATTAAAAAATAGCAGGCATAAAAAAAGTCCCTCAGCATTACGCTGAGGGACTCTTCTTCATATTTAAAAAATTAAGCTTCTACTTCTTCTTCTTGTTTCGATGCTAATAATTTATCGTACTCTTCTTGAGAACCAACAATGATTTTCTCATAGCCACGTACACCAGTACCTGAAGGAATCAAGTGACCAACGATTACGTTTTCTTTCAATCCAAGCATGCTATCACGTTTACCAGCAATTGCTGCTTCGTTTAACACTTTTGTAGTTTCCTGGAAGGATGCTGCAGAGATAAATGATTTTGTTCCTAATGAAGCACGTGTGATCCCTTGTAACACAGAGCTCGCTGTTGCAGGTCTTGCATCACGAACCTCAATTTGTTTAAGGTCTTTACGTTTCAACTGAGAATTTTCATCTCTTAATTTACGTAAAGAAACAATTTGACCTGGTTTCAAGTTATTTGAATCACCTGCATCAACAACAACTTTTTTGTCGTAGATCTCATCGTTCTCAATCATAAAGTCCCAACGATCAACAGAGTTATTTTCTAAGAAAATAGTATCACCCGGATCTTCGATATGAACCTTTTGCATCATTTGATGCACAATTACCTCAAAGTGTTTATCGTTAATTTTTACACCTTGTAAACGGTAAACCTCTTGTACTCCATTTACCAGATATTCCTGAACAGCCGCAGGGCCTTTAATTTTCAAGATATCAGCTGGAGAGATTGAACCATCAGATAAAGGCATACCTGCTTTTACAAAGTCATTATCCTGAACAAGGATGTGTTTAGACAATGGAACAAGGTATTTTTTAACTTCACCTTCTTTAGATTCAATAGTGATTTCACGGTTACCACGTTTAACACCACCTAAGGTTACAACACCATCAATCTCTGTTACTACAGCAGGGTTTGAAGGGTTACGTGCCTCAAATAATTCAGTAACACGAGGTAAACCACCCGTAATATCCCTGGTTTTACCAGTTGTACGAGGAATCTTAACTAAGATCTGACCAGTTCTTACAGCATCACCTTCTTCAACAGCAATGTGAGCACCAACTGGAATGTTATATCCTCTTATTAATTCACCCTTTTTATCTACAACCCTTACAGAAGGATTTTTAGTTTTATCACGTGTATCAATAATTACTTTCTCACGGTGACCAGTTTGATCATCAGATTCCTCACGGAAAGTTACTCCTTCAACGATAGCGTCGAATTCGATTTTACCCGCAAATTCTGAGATGATAACGGCATTGTATGGATCCCATGAACAAATTCTATCTCCTTTAGTAACCTTAGCACCATCCTCAACATATAAGAATGAACCGTAAGGGATATTATTAGTCATGATAATTTTACCCGTATTAGGCTCAACAATTTTGAATTCACCTGAACGTCCTAAAACGATCTGGTTAGAAACTTCATCATTGATATTTTCTACTGTACGGATATTTTCAAATTCAATAACACCATCAAATTTCGCAATAATCTGAGATTCAGCCGCGATGTTTGAGGCGGTACCACCCACGTGGAAAGTACGTAAGGTTAACTGTGTACCCGGCTCACCGATTGACTGTGCAGCAATTACACCTACAGCCTCACCTTTTTGAACACGTTTACCAGAAGCTAAGTTACGACCATAGCAAAGGGCACAAACCCCTCTTTTATTCTCACAGGTTAATACAGAACGGATTTCAACACCTTCGATTGGAGATTGCTCAATTGCTTTAGCAACATCTTCATCAATGTCTTGTCCTGCACCAACCAATAATTCGCCATCAAGTGGATTGAATACATCATGAAGAGATGTACGACCCAAAATTCTGTCATACAATGGCTCAACGATATCTTCGTTATCTTTCAAGGCAGTAGTATACATACCTCTCAAAGTACCACAATCAGGAGAGTTAACAATCATATCCTGTGCAACGTCATGTAAACGACGAGTCAGGTAACCCGCATCGGCCGTTTTTAACGCCGTATCCGCCAAACCTTTACGCGCACCGTGGGTAGAGATAAAGTACTCTAATACGGATAAGCCTTCTTTAAAGTTTGAAAGAATTGGATTTTCAATAATCTCACCACCAGAACCTGATTTTTGAGGCTTAGCCATCAAACCACGCATACCGCATAGCTGACGAATCTGCTCCTTCGAACCACGGGCTCCAGAATCCAACATCATATAAACTGAGTTGAAACCTTGGTTATCGCTCGATAACTGCGTCATCACGAATGATGTTAAACGGTTATTGATACGAGTCCAGATATCGATGATTTGGTTATAACGCTCGTTGTTGGTAATGAATCCCATGTTATAGTTATTCCTTACTTCTTCAACTTCTGCAGATGCTTGTTCTAGTAAAGCTTGTTTCTCTACTGGAATGTTTACATCCTGCAAGTTAAATGATAAACCACCTCTGAATGCCATTTGGAAACCTAGTTCTTTGATATCATCAAGGAAACGGGCTGCACGTGCCATACCGGTAATTTTCACAACGTTACCAATAATATCTCTAAGAGATTTTTTGGTTAGCAATTCGTTGATATAACCTACTTCTTCAGGAACCATTTGGTTAAATAGTACACGTCCAACAGTAGTATCAACTAATTTATTTACAATAGCGCCATTCTCTTCTTTAACATTGGTTTTCACACGAATAAATGCGTGAAGATCGATGCTTTTCTCATTGTAAGCAATGATTACTTCTTCAGGAGAATAGAAAACAGAATCCTGTCCTTTAACAACTCTTGACTCATCAGTTCTACGGCCTTTAGTAATGTAATAAAGACCCAAAACCATATCCTGAGATGGTACTGTAATAGGGGTACCATTTGCAGGGTTCAAAATATTGTGAGCAGCTAACATCAAAACCTGGGCTTCCAAAATTGCAGCATTACCTAAAGGTAAATGGACTGCCATCTGGTCACCATCAAAATCCGCGTTAAATGCAGTACAAACAAGAGGGTGTAATTGTATCGCTTTACCTTCAATTAATTTAGGTTGGAAAGCCTGGATACCTAACCTGTGCAACGTAGGGGCACGATTCAGTAATACAGGGTGACCTTTTAAAACGTTTTCTAAGATATCCCAAACTAAAGGATCTTTTCTATCTACAATTTTCTTTGCAGATTTAACCGTTTTAACGATACCCCTTTCAATCATCTTGCGAATGATGAACGGTTTAAATAGCTCTGCAGCCATATCTTTAGGTAAACCACATTCATGTAATTTAAGGTTTGGACCTACAACAATTACAGAACGGGCAGAATAATCCACACGTTTACCCAATAGATTCTGACGGAAACGACCTTGTTTACCTTTCAAGATATCAGAAAGAGATTTCAGGGCACGGTTACCTTCAGTTTTAACAGCATTAACTTTACGGGAGTTGTCAAATAGCGAATCAACCGCTTCTTGTAACATCCTTTTTTCGTTACGCAAAATTACTTCCGGTGCTTTAATTTCGATCAAACGTTTTAAACGGTTGTTACGAATAATTACACGACGGTATAAATCATTTAAATCTGAAGTCGCAAAACGACCACCTTCCAATGGTACCAATGGACGTAATTCCGGTGGAATAACCGGAACGATTTTAATGATCATCCATTCAGGGTTGTTCTCAATACGTGATCTGGAACCACGGAAAGCTTCAACAACTTGTAAACGTTTCAAAGCTTCGTTTTTACGTTGCTGAGAAGTTTCGTTTGCTGCCTGGTGACGTAAGTTGTATGATAAAGTATCTAAATCAATACGTTTCAATAAATCTTCTAATGCTTCAGCACCCATTTTGGCGATGAATTTATTAGGGTCTTTATCATCAAGGTATTGGTTTTCTTTAGGCAACTTATCAAGGATGTCTAAATATTCTTCTTCAGTAAGGAAATCCATATACTGGATACCCTCTTCACCCATCAAACCAGCTTGAATAACTACATAACGTTCGTAGTAAATAATCAAGTCTAATCTTTTCGTAGGCAAACCTAATAAGTAACCAATTTTATTTGGCAGGGAACGGAAATACCAGATATGCGCAACAGGAACCACCAAATTGATGTGCCCCATACGCTCTCTACGTACTTTCTTTTCTGTTACTTCAACACCACAACGGTCACAAACAATACCTTTATAACGGATACGTTTATATTTACCGCAATGACATTCGTAATCTTTAACCGGGCCAAAAATACGCTCGCAAAACAAACCATCACGCTCAGGTTTGTAAGTACGATAATTGATGGTTTCAGGTTTCAACACTTCTCCACTTGAGCGCTCCAAAATAGCCTCAGGCGACGCCAGACTAATGGTGATGGAAGTGAAGTTGCTTTTTAATTTATTATCCTTTTTGTAAGACATATCTTTTTATTTGTAAGTCTTAAGTTCAAAGCATGCGCTATGGAACCATAACGCATGTTTATAACCTAAAACAATTAGTCTAACGTAATATCTAAACCTAATCCGCGTAGCTCATGTACCAATACATTGAATGATTCTGGTACGCCTGGTGTAGGAAGGTTTTCACCTTTTACAATAGCTTCATAAGTTTTTGCTCTACCGATAACATCATCAGATTTTACAGTTAAGATTTCTTGCAGGATATTGGCAGCACCAAATGCCTCCAATGCCCAAACTTCCATCTCACCAAAACGCTGACCACCGAATTGAGCTTTACCACCTAACGGCTGTTGAGTAATTAAAGAGTACGGTCCGATAGAACGGGCGTGCATCTTATCATCAACCATGTGGCCTAATTTCAACATGTAGATAATACCAACTGTAGTTGGCTGATCAAATCTGTCTCCAGTTAATCCGTTATTTAAGTAAGTTCTACCAGATGCAGGTACACCAGCTTTGGCAATCCATGCTTCTACCTCATCATGTTTAGCGCCATCAAAAATCGGTGTTGCAAATTTAACACCCAATTCTTGACCAGCCCATGCTAATACAGTTTCATAGATCTGACCAAGGTTCATACGTGAAGGTACACCCAATGGGTTCAACACAATATCAACCGGCGTTCCGTCATCTAAGAAAGGCATATCTTCATCACGTACAATACGGGCTACAATACCCTTATTACCGTGACGACCAGCCATCTTATCACCTACTTTTAGTTTACGTTTTTTAGCAACATAAACTTTTGCCATCTGAACAATACCTGAAGGCAGCTCATCACCAACACTGATAGCGAATTTATCACGTTTGTAAGCACCAAGCTCTTCGTTTACACGAATACCATAGTTGTGCAACAACAATTTGATCTGGTCGTTTTTCTCCTCATCAGTAGTCCATTTATATGGATTGATGTGTGCAAATTCCAGTTCAGCTAAGCTTTTCTGGGTAAATTTTGCACCTTTAGGGAATAAGAGCTCTTTGTAAACGTTGTAAACACCTTGAGATGTTTTACCATTAACAATTTGGAACAACTTATCAACCAATTCGTTTTTAAGGTTTTCAATAGCTAAGTTATATCTCTTGTCTAATTTCTCAATAGCAGCTTTCTCTTCTGCTTTTGTAGTTTTCTTAGCTCTGGAGAACAATTTAGTGTCAATAACAACCCCTTTAATTGATGGTGGTGTTTTTAAAGAAGCATCTTTCACATCTCCGGCTTTATCACCAAAGATTGCACGAAGCAGTTTTTCTTCTGGAGAAGGATCAGACTCACCTTTAGGGGTAATCTTACCAATCAGAATATCACCTTCTTTAACTTCAGCACCAACACGGATGATACCGTTTTCATCTAAATCTTTAGTAGCTTCTTCAGAAACGTTAGGGATATCAGAGGTTAACTCTTCCTCACCACGTTTTGTGTCACGCACTTCCAATTCAAACTCTTCAATGTGTAAGGAAGTAAAGACATCATCTCTAACAATACGTTCGTTAATAACAATCGCATCCTCAAAGTTATATCCTTGCCAAGGCATGAAAGCAACTTTTAAGTTTCTTCCTAAAGCCAGCTCACCATTTTCAGTAGCATATCCTTCACATAATACTTGACCTTTAGTAACTTTTTCACCTTTTTTAACAATTGGCTTCAAGTTGATACAAGTATTCTGGTTGGTTTTTTTGAATTTTATTAATTTATAAGTTTTGCTATCACCTTCAAAAGAAACTAAACGATCACCATCGTTTCTTTCATATTTAATGGTAATTTCATTAGCATCAACATATTCAACAACACCATTACCTTCAGCATTGATTAATGTTCTGGAGTCACGTGCAACACGGCCTTCCAAACCAGTACCAACAATAGGCGCTTCAGGACGTAACAAAGGCACGGCCTGACGTTGCATGTTGGAACCCATCAAGGCACGATTCGCATCATCATGCTCAAGGAAAGGAATCAATGAAGCTGCAATCGAAGTAATCTGATTCGGCGCAACGTCCATTAAGTCTAATTTCTCTGGCTCAATAACCGGGAAGTCACCCTCGTAACGTGCTTTAACACGTGCGGTAGTAAAGTTACCCTGGTCATCGTAAGATGCGTTAGCCTGTGCAATGGTTTTACCATCTTCATCTTCTGCAGAAAGGTAAATAACCGGCTCATCTACTGCAACTACACCATTAACAACTTTTTTGTATGGTGTTTCAATGAAACCTAAATTATTAATCTTGGCATGAACACAAAGAGAAGAAATCAAACCAATGTTTGGTCCCTCTGGTGTTTCAATGGTACATAAACGACCGTAGTGCGTATAGTGAACATCACGAACCTCGAATCCAGCACGCTCACGGGAAAGACCACCTGGGCCTAAGGCTGATAGACGACGTTTGTGCGTAATCTCTGCCAAAGGATTCGTTTGATCCATAAACTGCGACAATTGGTTGGTACCAAAGAAAGAGTTAATTACCGACGATAAAGTACGGGCATTAATCAAATCCGTTGGTGTAAACACCTCATTGTCACGAATGTTCATCCGCTCACGAATAGTACGGGCCATACGTGCTAAACCAACACCAAATTGAGCGTATAATTGTTCACCTACCGTACGTACACGACGATTAGACAAGTGGTCAATATCATCCACCTCTTCTTTAGAGTTGATCAGTTTGATCAGGTATTTAACGATCGCAATAATATCTGCTTTAGTTAAAACCTTCACATGGTCTGGGGTATCCATTTTCAACTTACGGTTAATGCGGTAACGACCAACATCCCCTAAGTCATAACGTTTATCCGAGAAGAACAAACGCTCAATAATACCTCTTGCAGTTTCCTCATCAGGTGGTTCTGCGTTACGCAAAGCACGGTAGATGTTTTCCACAGCCTCTTTTTCAGAGTTAGAAGTATCTTTTTGTAAAGTATTATATATAATGGTATAATCAGCTTGACTCGCGCCATCCTCTTTAGACAAGATGATGGTTTTAACACCCGCGTCAATAATCATATCTACATGTTCATCCTCTAAAACAGTGTCCCTGTCTAAGATTACTTCGTTACGATCTATTGAAACTACCTCACCGGTATCTTCATCAACAAAATCTTCAACCCATTTTCTTAGTACCCTTGCAGCAAGTTTACGTCCGATGTATTTTTTCAAGCCAGATTTGCTCACCTTTACCTCATCGGCAAGATCAAACAATTCTAAGATGTCCTTATCAGAATCATAACCAATAGCACGCAACAACGTGGTTACAGGAAACTTTTTCTTACGGTCAATGTAAGCATACATCACGTTATTCACGTCAGTAGCAAACTCGATCCAGGAACCTTTGAAAGGAATTACACGGGCAGAATAAAGTTTGGTACCATTAGTGTGACGGCTTTGGCCGAAAAACACACCTGGAGACCTGTGCAATTGTGAAACAATAACACGCTCTGCACCGTTAATCACAAATGTACCTTTAGGGGTCATATAAGGAATGGTCCCTAAATACACATCTTGAATAATGGTTTCAAAATCTTCGTGTTCTGCGTCATTACAAGAAAGCTTTAATTTAGCTTTCAGGGGAACACTATAAGTCAATCCACGGTCAATACACTCAGGTATATCATAACGCGGTGGATCAATAAAATAATCAAGGAATTCCAAAACAAAAATATTTCTGGAATCAGTGATTGGAAAATTCTCAGCAAACACTTTAAATAAACCTTCTGTGTGACGGTTATCTGAAGTAGTCTCGATCTGAAAAAATTCTCTGAATGATTGCAACTGCACATCTAGAAAATCAGGATAATCTATAATATGCTTACTACGTGCAAAATTTACTCTTTGGTCGACTTTATTTGCCAATGGACTAAAGTTAAATTACTTTAAGAATAAACTATTTGTTTGGTTTGTCGCTAACGTCATCTCATCAACCAAACTAAATGAAATGTTTATAAACAGGTATAGACTCCGACTGTATAGTCGGAGTCTATGATAAAGTTATATTAAAATTAAGTTATTACTTAACTTCAACTACAGCTCCAGCTTCTTCTAATTGTTTTTTCAAAGCTTCAGCTTCGTCTTTAGTAACACCAGTTTTTAATTCTTTTGGTGCACCGTCAACTAGTTCTTTTGCTTCTTTCAAGCCTAGGCCAGTTAAATCTTTTACCAATTTAACTACTGCTAATTTAGCACCACCAGCTTCTTTTAATATTACATCAAAAGTAGTTTTTTCTTCAGCTGCAGGAGCAGCATCACCAGCAGGACCTGCAACAGCAACTGCAGCAGCAGCTGGTTCGATACCATACTCGTCTTTCAAGATTTGAGCTAATTCGTTAACTTCTTTAACTGTTAAGTTTACCAATTGCTCAGCAAACGCTTTTAAATCTGCCATTTTTATAGATTTTAAAATTTTACGTAAATAAATTTATTATAATATGAACTTATAAGGCGTTCCTTAACCTTCTCTTTCTTGAAGAGTTTTAACAATTCCTGCAATTTTACCACCGCTAGATTTAAGTGCTGAAATAACGTTTTTAGCTGGTGATTGTAATAAGCCAACGATATCTCCAATAAGCTCTTCTCTCGATTTCAAGCTTACTAAGGCATCTAAATGCTGATCACCAACGTATACCGCTGAATCAATGTATGCACCTTTTAACTGAGGTTTGTCAGTACCTTTTCTCAAAGCTTTGATCAGCTTAGCTGGACCATTACCTGTAGTAGAGAATAATAAGGCTGACTGGCCTTTTAGCGCTGCAAAGATCTCTGATGCATCACCTTCTAATCCTTCGATCGCTTTTTTGATCAAAGTATTTTTAGCAACTTGCATTTCGATCCCGCTTTCGAAACATTTGCGACGGATATTATTTATTTTTTCAACAGATAAGCTTGACGTATCAGCAATATAAAAATTGCCAAACTCTTGCATTTTCTCTTGAAGAGCTAAAACTAGTTCGTGTTTTTCTTCTCTGTTCATAATTATGCCCCCGCTACTGATTTAGGTTCGATAGCTATTCCAGGACTCATTGTAGAAGAAACATGAATGCTCTTAAAATAAGTTCCTTTTGCAGCAGAAGGTTTCAATTTTGAAATTACTTGAATTACTTCTAAAGCATTTTCATATATTTTTTCTGCTGGGAATGATACTTTTCCTACCGAAGCGTGAATGATACCACTTTTGTCAACTTTAAAATCTATTTTCCCACCTTTAACATCAGTAACTGCTTTACCAACATCGTTGGTTACAGTACCTGACTTAGGGTTTGGCATAAGGTTACGTGGACCTAAAACGCGGCCCAGTTTACCTACTTTTGCCATACAAGCAGGAGTAGTGATAATAATGTCAACATCAGTCCATCCACCTTCAATCTTGGCTACATATTCGTCTAAACCTACGAAATCTGCACCTGCTGCTTTAGCTTCATCTTCCTTATCAGGATTACAAAGTACTAAAACGCGTACAGTTTTACCTGTGCCGTGTGGTAAAGTTGCGATACCACGAACCATTTGATTGGCTTTACGTGGGTCTACGCCTAAAGCGATGTCGATATCTACCGAAGCATCAAATTTAGTTGTAGTAATCTCTTTTACCAAAGCAGCCGCATCCTGTAAAGAATACGTTTTACCGGCTTCTAGTTTAGCATGTGCCTTTTTTTGATTTTTTGTTAATTTAGCCACTGTTGTAAACTGTTTTTTGTTAATTAATTTGTCCAGGGTGCGTCACCGCTAACGGTGATTCCCATACTGCG
>NZ_JAZQPU010000136.1:0-1844 GCF_045628745.1 Pedobacter sp. | reverse complement strand
ATTCTCCCCTATATTTACTACTCCGAATCAATATTAACAACCTAATAAATGGCTAGATTAAATCTATTAGAAGAAACACGCTTTGAAAAACTGCCTGTTTCTGTTTTCGACGATGCAAAGTCTGCATCCTTACATGTAGCGCACCGTATTGCAACATTGATTAAAAGAAAACAAGCAGAAAATACGATAGCAGTGCTAGGCTTAGCAACTGGGGTAACACCAATTGCGGTTTATGAAGAACTTGTCCGTTTACACAAAGAGGAAGGGCTGAGTTTTAAAAACGTGGTGACCTTTAACCTTGATGAATACTACCCTATGCAGCCTACTGCTGCACAGAGTTATGTAACCTTCATGAATGAAAACCTTTTTAATCATATCGATATTGACAAAAACAACATCAACATTCCTGACGGTACCTTAACGCAGGAAGAAATTCCTCAGTTCTGCCTCAACTACGAAAAGAAAATTACCAGTGTGGGTGGATTAGACATCCAGCTGCTGGGAATCGGACGTACAGGTCACATTGGTTTCAATGAGCCCGGTTCTGCGCCAAACTCTGGCACGCGACTGGTTACTTTAGATGACCTGACTAAAAGAGATGCCGCAAGAGACTTTGGTGGCAAATCTTTTGTACCTACAAAAGCCATTACCATGGGTATAGGCACAATTTTCAAAGCCCGAGAAATCATTTTGATGGCCTGGAGCAGAAAAAAAGCAAGCATCATCAAAAAAGCGGTAGAAGGAGAAATTTCAAGTGAAGTACCGGCTACGTATCTGCAGCTTTCTGAGCATGTAGAGTTTATTCTGGATGAAGCCGCAGCCTCTGACCTCACCCGTTTTGATACACCATGGTTAGTGAAAGATTGTACCTGGGATGAGAAATTAACCCGCAAAGCGGTCATCTGGCTAGCTAACACCCTTAAAAAACCGATCTTAAAATTAACGGAAGACGATTTCAATAACCATGGCATGGCACAACTTGCCCTGGAGAAAGGTCCTGTTTACAATATCAACATTCATATTTTCAATAAACTGCAGCATACCATTACAGGATGGCCGGGTGGTAAACCCAATGCAGATGATAGCCAAAGGCCAGAACGTGCCCTGCCTGCGAAAAAAAGAGTTCTTATTTTCTCTCCACACCCTGATGATGATGTGATATCTATGGGTGGTACTTTCATCAGGCTGGTAGACCAGCAACATGATGTACATGTGGCCTACCAGACTTCTGGAAATACAGCCGTATGGGATGATGATGCTTTGCGTTTTGTGGAATTCAGTATTGACTTCTCCAAAAAAATGGGCTTAGGACAGGATGCACTGCAAAAAATATATGATGACATGCGTACTTTCATGGAAAGTAAGCGACCAAACCAGGTAGACACGCCAGAAATTCAATCTGTAAAAAGCATCATCCGTAAAGGAGAAGCTACTGCCGGTGCAAGATACTGCGGTCTTGAAGATGACCATATTCATTTTATGGCCTTACCTTTCTATGAAACCGGTAAAATTCAAAAGAGCCCCGTAACCCAGAAGGATATTGAAATTACCATAGAATTGCTGCAACAAGTTAAACCGCAGCAGGTCTTTGCTGCTGGTGATTTCGAGGACCCTCACGGTACACATGTGGTGTGCTTTAACATTGTACTTGCCGCTTTAGTAGAACTCCGTAAAACGGAAGCCTGGGCGCAAGACTGCTGGCTGTGGATGTACCGCGGGGCATGGCAGGAATTTGAAACCCATGAAATTGAAATGGCCGTACCTTTGAGTCCACAAGAACTCGAGAAAAAGAAATATGCTATCTTCAAACACCAGTCGCAGAAAGATCGCGCTGTTTTTCCGGG
>NZ_JAZQPU010000135.1:0-35456 GCF_045628745.1 Pedobacter sp. | reverse complement strand
ACATCCATACTTTCATTATAGGTATAAGCGCCCCATCTGTCTGTTTGGCTATTTAAAATAATAGTCCAGCTATCTTTGTTCGGGATAGCAAACAAACTGTAAGTACCCGCTTTAATTGCTTTTTTACCAATGGTTACAGGTTTAAAAAATTTAATCTCTGTACTTTCATTAGCGCCTAAACGATCTACCTTACCAAAAGGAATCAACGCACCGAAAATTTCACGTCCATTTTTAGATGGCCTAGAATAGGTTACTTTTACTACACCTGGAAAAGCCTCACCAGCTTTAACCTGCGTTGCTCTTAAGGGATAATAAACCACATCCATAGGGCTTTTATCCAGTCCAGAGAATTTAACTTCCTGAGCTGTTCCGGCAAAGCCGATAAAAGCAAGAAGTAGAAAAAGACTTAGTTTTTTCATAGATATATAATTTGTTGCAATAGGTGATAAGGCTGTTTGTTTCTTACTGAAACGCTTAGTACTTACGTCCTTTAACGATTTTATTAAGAAACAATGCTGAAATGATAAGTCCAATGATTCCACCTAACAAGGAAGCACCAAATCTACCAGTAGTAATTGCTCCTACTAAAATACCAAAAAATACGCCTAATACGTAATATACCCAGTCAAAACTTGTATTATTTTCTTCGTTGATCATTTTATTAAATTCTTATCTGTCAAAGGTATTGAATTATTTTAAAAAAGGAAGCTATAATGGCTGAACTTCTCACTGTAATCAGGCGCTGCGCTTGTCATTCTTAAGTAACATATAACTAAAATTTGTAGGCAGGATAAAAACTAATCAAACGATTGATTAATTTTGCGGCTCAATTTTCTAAATGGAGATACAGAATAAAAGAATACGGATTATACAGGCGGCGGAAAAACTGTTTAGTGAACAAGGTTATGAAGGGACTTCAACCAGGGAGATTTCCAAGGTTGCGGATGCCAACATTTCCATGATTAACTATTATTTTGGCTCAAAGGAAGGCGTTTTTATGGAAATCATCAGTAACAGGATCAAGGATTTCAACGTGCAGCTGAAGAGCATTAATGAAGACAAAATTGCCCATATTGATAAATTGCTTAGGGTAGTTAATGGATATGCCCAACGCATCTTATCAAACGTACCCTTTCACAGGATGTTACAGCGTGAACTTTCTTTAGCACAAAGACCATATATGTTTCTTGCCATTAAGGATGCCATGCTGGCTAATGTAATGGTGATCGACAATATCATCAATGAAGGGATTAGCAATGGAGAGTTTAGGAAAGTAGATAGCAGGATGTTGATTGCCACTATTGTGGGCACCATCAGTAATGTGGTGATGTTTCCTTTTAAAGTAAACGCAGACATCAACCTGGACATCAACATAGAAGCAGACCGCAACCTGATCAGTGCCCGATTAACGGAACATTTAAATGACCTTATTAAAACATATCTAACCCATCATCAATGATAACAAATACCATTAAATTGAGCTGCGTCATCCTGCTGCTTCCCTGTTTAGTGTATGCGCAGCAGCCTAAAAAGCTGAGTATAAACGAGGCTGTAAACCTGGGCATAGCAAACAGCAAAAATTTAAAACTTTCACAAAATAAAATAGAAGAAGCGCAGGCCCAGTTGCGCATGGTCAAAGACAATGCCCTTCCTACGGCAAAAGCCACCTTTCTCTTTAATCATGTAGAGATACCAACACATCAACTTTCTATCGATGGTGCTACGGCCCTGCAGTTACCAAACCGTTCGAGTGCATTTGCTGGTACAGCAGGCATAGAGCAGCTGGTATATGGCGGCGGAAAATTAAAGTATGCCGAAGAATCTACCCGTTTACTCACTGAAGTGGCCCTTTTAGATGCCGATAAAAATAAAGAAGAAGTGAGTTATGCGGTCATCAACACCTATTATGCCCTCTTCAAAGTAATGCAGAGCAAAAAAGTGGTAGCTCAAAACCTGGAAGTAATTGATGCCCAGATTAAACAGGCCCAACGTTTCTTTGACCAGGGCATCGTCACTAAAAATGACGTGCTCCGTTTTCAACTCCAGCAAGCTAATGTAGCTTTATCTGAGCTGGAATTAGAAAGTAACCGTAAAATTATCAACTACAACCTCGACATTCTTTTGGGTTTACCTGAAGATACAGAAGTGGAAATTGTAGAGCCAGAACAGTTAATGAAGCCTGCTGAGCCCATTACTGTATATTTAAATATGGCCATTGAAAACAGGCAAGAACTTAAACAGCTCGACCTGCAAAGCCAGGTTGCGGCCGTTAATGTGAAGAGCATTAAAGCAAATACTTTACCAACGCTTGGTGTGGGTGCCAATGCCTATTACATCAATCCTAACGGTCATTTTATTCCACAGTCGAATGAATTTATTGCCCCTATGACCGTTGGTGCTACCCTTTCCTGGAATATTGGAACCTTGTGGACCAATGGAAATAAAGTGAGTGAAGCCAAGGTACAGCAAAAAGGAGTTTCCTTACAAAAAGATGTAGTATTTGACCAGGTAAAAACTGAGGTTAATGCCAATTACCACAAATACCTTCTTTCCACCAATAAAATCTCCATTCTTAAAACCTCAATTGAACAAGCTACAGAGAATGATAAGCTATTGGCCTCCAAATATAAAAATAACGTAGCCTCTGCTATTGACCGTATTGATGCAGAAACTTTATTATACCAAAGTAAAATAAACCTTGAAATTGCTAAAGCAGATGCTGGTTTAGCTTATTACACCCTTTTAAAATCAACAGGAAAAATAACTCCTTAAGAGCCCTCGACATGACAACTGAAAAGAAGAAGAAAAGTAAAATTGTACCGATCATATTAGCCGTATTGGTAATTATTGGAGTTGTATTTGGTACAAAAGAATACATCTATTATAGCAAACACGTAGATACTGACGATGCACAGATAGACGGCGATATCAGCCCTGTAGTTGCACGCGTTGGTGGTTACGTTAACGATATATTATTTGAAGAAAACACCCGCGTTACTGAAGGTCAGGTATTGGTTAAACTTGATGACAGCGATTTCAAGGTAAAACTGGAACAGGCTGAAGCCGGACAAGTTGGTGCCAATGCAGGTGTTAATGTATCACAAGCTGAAATTGTAGCGACCTCTGCAAATACCAGCACTGCAAAAGCGCAAATTGAATCTGCACGTGCACAGTTATCACTTGCCCAAAAAGATTATTTACGTTATGCAAACCTAATCAAAGACGGCTCTATTACCCAACAGCAATTTGACCAGGCAAAAGCGCAAAAAGAAACTGCACAAGCGGCCTACAATGCGGCGAATGATCAATATGCAGCTGCTCTTAAACAAGTAGGCACCACAAAATCCAGGCTTGCCGTAAGCAGCAGTGGTGTAAACCAACATCAGGGTGACGTTGATTTTGCTAAACTGCAATTGTCTTATACGCAAATTAAAGCACCTGCTACAGGATTAGTAACCAAAAAAAATGTACAAAAAGGGCAGTTGGTACAAGCCGGACAATCATTGTTTACCATTGTGAATGAAAACAGCCTTTATGTGACGGCGAATTTCAAAGAAACGCAACTGGAGCAAATTGTACCCGGACAGCATGTAAAAGTAGAAGTTGATGCTTATCCTGAAGAAGACATAGAAGGCGAAGTTTATAATTTCTCTCCTATTACCGGTGCTAAAGGATCATTATTACCTCCAGACAATGCTACAGGTAACTTTGTTAAAGTTGTACAACGTGTGCCTGTAAAAATTAAGCTGACAAAAATTTCAAAAACAATGCTTGACAAACTTCGTCCTGGGTTGAGTGTAAAAGCATCTGTTCTTTTAAAAGATTAACAATATGGCCGAAGTAGGTTTAAAAAAATGGATCATCACCTTTACGGTGATTACCGCTTCTTTACTGGAGCTCATTGATACTACCATTGTCAATGTTGCCCTGCCACAAATACAGGGGAACCTTGGAGCTACACTAGAAGATGTGGCCTGGCTGTCAACAGGTTATGCTGTTGCCAATGTAATCGTTTTACCTATGTCAGGATGGCTTGGCAGTCGCTTTGGCCGTAAGAATTATTTTCTAACCTCCATTATCCTCTTTACCTTTGCCTCTTTCCTTTGTGGTAATGCAACCTCACTTGAAGAACTGGTATTGTTCAGAATTCTGCAAGGTATTGCTGGTGGTGGATTGATTTCAACGGCACAAGCCATTTTAATTGAAACCTGGCCACGTGAAGATGTGGGTATTGCCACAGCTTTATTTGGTTTAGGAGCGGTGGTGGGCCCAACAGTAGGACCTACTATTGGCGGTTATATCATTGAAATCAGTTCCTGGCCATGGATATTTTACGTCAACATTCCCGTCGGCATTCTCGCCGCCTATTGTACGTACACCTTTGTGCGAACGACACCAAAAGACGGTCAGGGACAACCTGTTGATTGGTGGGGTATTGGCTTGTTAGCTATTGCAGTAGGCAGTTTACAAACACTTTTAGAGAAAGGTGAAAGTGAAGACTGGTTTAGCACACCTTACATTACGGTGTTAGCAGTACTTTCGGTTTTTGGTGTCATTCTTTTCATCTGGAGAGAGATGAGTACCGACCACCCTATTGTGAATTTCAAAATTATGAAACACAGAAGTTTTTCTGTAGGGATGTTTACTTCCTTCATTCTTGGTTTTGGTTTATATGGTTCTGTTTTTGTATTCCCTATATTTTGCCAGAATTTATTGGGCTTTTCGGCCCTTCAAACTGGTGAATTGTTATTTCCTGGAGGCTTGTGTACCATTATTATGATGCCTTTTATTGGTATCATGCTTAAAAAGGGCGTCCCTGCACAATTTATGGCCACAGGGGGTATGTTGCTCTTCTTTGTATTCTGCTCCATGTTGAGTAAATCAACTTTAGCATCTGGCCCTAATGATTTCTTTGGTCCTTTAATGATCAGAGGTGTAGGTATGGCTCTACTGTTTGTGCCTTTGACAACATTGGCTATTCAGGATCTTAAAGGTGCAGAAATAGGTCAGGGATCAGGATTAAACAACATGATGAGACAATTGGGTGGATCCTTTGGTATTGCCGCCTTAACTACCTTAATTCATGTGCGTCAAGGTTTTCACCGCAATAACCTTTTAGTCAATGTAAATGAATACAATCCTGCTTTTACGACACGTTTTAATGGCTTTATACAAAACTTTATAGCTAAAGGCCATTCTTACCTGGATTCAAAAATGCTGGCTGTAAAAGCCATTGAAGGTACGGTTACTAAGCAGGTTTTATTATTGACTTATAGTGATGCTTATTGGGTAGCTGGTTTAGTGCTTTTATTTTCTATCCCTTTGCTTTATTTGCAAAAGTTCAAGAAGAACGTCAATATACCAACAGACGTTCATTAACTTCTAATCTAATTTATAATTAAAAAAGCCGCCAGTGTACTCCACGGCGGCTTTTTATCAAAAAAATTACGATTAATTACCTGTATGAGTCCTCTACAGAAACAAAACACAGTAGTTACGGTTTAAAATTGTTTAAGCTTAAAGGATAGCAAGATAAATATCTTTTCCTAAATTCCAATTTTTTGGAACAAGATAATGACTTTGTTAATCATTTTTCATAGCTTAAGCCCAAAAATAATACCGTTAACATGAACCACAACCTAATAGCTACAGGACAAAAAGAATCAACCTTCAATAATGAAGTCGTTTCGAGATTCGAACTGTATAATAGCTTGTTCCTCACCTTGCCCTTTTATAGGGTTAAAGATACCGGAACATTGTTACCCCTGTTTATCAAACATTGTGAAGAGGGCGTTAAAGCTCATCAAACTTCTGGTGAGATCATCAGCACCTTTATTGAAAAGTATGCGCAGAATTATAACAATAAGGATGTTATAGACTTGTTGTTTAGGTTTATTCAATATATTGAGCGACAGGTGGTACTTTTTGATGCTGTGGAAGATGCTTCTTTTAATAAGCTCAATACCATGGATGACCAGAGTTCAATGCACTCCTACCTTAGTAAGGGTGTTGATAATGAAGAACTTGGCAATAAGATTAAAACACTGATTGAAGACTTCTCTTTACGCCTGGTTTTAACGGCGCACCCTACGCAATTTTATCCGGGGAGTGTGCTTTCTATCATCACCGACCTTACCGCAGCATTAAAGATAAACGACATTACCAGTATCAATGAGTTGTTGCAGCAATTGGGAAAAACGCCTTTCTTTAACAAGAAATCGCCTACACCTGTTGATGAAGCCTTAAGCTTGGCCTGGTACCTGGAAAATGTATTTTACTTTGCCGCAGCGCAAATTCAGGAAGAGGTAGACCTGAATTTGGCGGAATTCCAACTGGCACCAAAGAAAATTATAGAATTGGGTTTCTGGCCGGGTGGCGACAGAGATGGTAATCCGAATGTACATACACAAGACACTATACAAGTGGCTAAAATGTTGCGTCAGATACTTTTCCGTTGTTATTACCGTGATTTCAGGAAATTGAAACGCCGCATTACCTTTAGAGGGGTGGAGAATACCATTGCTGTTATACAGGATGTGCTTTATAAAAATGCATTTGACACCAACATCGTTCCTGAAAACATTGCACAAAACCTTATTGATAATTTATACGAAATTAAAAACACCTTAATTGCGGACCATGACGGCCTTTTTGCTAACCTGGTAGATGATTTAATTAGAAAGATTAACCTTTATGGTTGTCATTTTGCCTCTTTGGATATCAGACAGGATAGTCGTGTGCTGAGAGAAGTACATGCTTTTTGCAGACAAAGCAAACCGATTGTTTCTCTATTTCCAGAGAATTACGATACGTTGAGTGAAGAAGAGAAAATTAAACTTTTATCTTTCAAAAGTGCAAAGGTCATCTATGCTGAGCAAAACGATGAACTGATTAACGACACCCTGAATACTATTGCTGAAATTCAGGCCATTCAAAAAAGTAATGGCGAGCTGGCTTGCCACCGCTTTATCATCAGTAATTGCCAGCAGGCAAGTGATATTTTGCAGCTGATGGAACTTTTCTTGTGGAACGGATGGGATGAAGAAAATCTAACTATTGATTTTGTGCCACTGTTTGAAACTGTAAATGACCTTGAAGGTGCCGGTGAGATTATGGAGACACTCTATATGCACCCATTTTACATCAAACATTTGGCAAAAAGAGGCTTTAAGCAAGATATCATGCTGGGGTTTTCTGACAGCACCAAAGATGGTGGCTATTTAATGGCCAACTGGTCTATTTTAAACGCCAAGGTAGCCTTAACAACGGTATCTGCAGCACATAACATCCGCCTGGCGTTCTTTGACGGTCGTGGAGGCCCTCCTGCACGTGGCGGCGGTAAAACACACCGCTTTTATGCCTCCATGGGTAAAGAAATTGCCAATGAAAATATTCAACTAACTATACAGGGTCAAACTATCAGTTCGCAGTATGGCTCCATTGACAGTGCAGAATTCAATATGGCACAGTTGATCAACGCAGGCATTTCTTCTGGCGTACGCGAGAAGCATAACATCTTGTTAGATCCCGTCCATAAACAATTGATGGATTCTATGGCTGCAGATAGCTTTAAAAGCTTTGTAAATTTACGTAAACATCCTTTATTTTTAAGTTACTTAGAGCGCTTTTCGCCACTCAGCTTGCTTTCTAGAATTAACATCAGCAGCAGGCCTGTAAAAAGGAATTCAGGGGAGAAACTGAAGCTTGAAGATTTGAGGGCCATTAGTTTTGTGACATCATGGGGACAGCTGAAACAAAATATTCCGGGATTTTATGGCGTAGGTACTGCCCTAAAAAACCAGGACGAAAGTGGAAACTGGGACAACGTGGTAAGAACATACCATAAGTCGGGTTATTTTAAAACAATTATCGACAACTGTATGATGTCTATGAGCAAGTCGGACTTCTCGCTCACCGCACATTTCCAAAATGACAAAGAATTCGGTTCTTTCTGGAAAATGTTAAACGATGAATATGTATTAACTAAAGAGATGCTGTTAAAGCTATCAGGACAAGCGGTTTTAATGGAGAATTATCCTGTTGAACGCAGATCCATTGCTGTACGAGAGAAAATCATTCTTCCGTTAGTATTAATTCAACATTATGCCCTCCACAACTTACTGGAGACAGATGAAGCCACAGAAGAACACCAGTCCTACGAAAAGCTGGCGATCAGAACCGTTTATGGAATTGTCAACGCAGGAAGAAACTCTGCTTAAATACATTCTTTTATACAAAAAAACGATACTTACCCGCAGGTAGGTATCGTTTTTTTTGACTTAAGGGTTTAGTAAATTACTTTTCCTGCTGAAGTAACGATAGAGGCAATTCTCACTGCGTCAAAAATTCTTTCTTCAGTTGCACCAAGGCCAAGAATAGATTGCTCATGGGCATTAACACACATTTCACAGCCATTAACAGCAGAAACCGCGATGCTCATTAATTCAAAAAATTCTTTACCTGTTACCGGGCTGCTCATTAATTGCATGCGCACACGAGCAGGGATTTGGGTATATTTTTCTTTTCCTGTAAAGTGACGGAAACGATAGAATACATTGTTTAAAGCCAACAGAGATGCACAACCTACAGCTTCAGCTACTTCTTCTGCCGTCGCTTCTTTTGACAAAGCTAGTTTTTCAAAAAAGTTAGTTAGGATTGCATTGTTGTTATTTACAGCAATACTCAATGCCATTAAAGCACATTCTTTTTCACTTAAATGAGAAGAAGTGAAAGTACTGCTAAAGTTTAATTTTAAATCACGTACATACCGGGAGTTTCCTTTTTCTAAAAGGGTTAAACTTTCATTTCTATAGTCAGCTTCAAGACCAACAATAGCAAGTAATTCCTGTATAGTTTCTGTTATAGCACTCATGGTTTTCTTTTATTTTTGGGGTACAAAAAATCCCTGCAAAAATGCATTTTACAGGGATTATCATTAAAATGGGGTATTAAGCGCCTAAAGTTTCCTGACCTTTTTCCCAGTTACAAGGACAAAGTTCGTCAGTTTGTAAAGCATCAAGAATTCTGATTACTTCATTTACGTTACGGCCAACACTTAAATCGTTAACACTTACCCAACGTACAATACCTTGAGGATCGATGATGAAAGTAGCACGGTAAGCTACTTTTTCATTTGGTTCTAATATATCTAAAGCTTCAGCTAATGATTTAGAAGTATCAGCTAACATTGGGAATTTTAAACCACGTAAATCATCATGGTTATTTCTCCATGCTAAGTGTACAAATTCTGAATCTGTAGAAGCACCAATTAAAGTTGTATCACGATCACGAAATTCACCAAAGTGGTTGTTGAATTCAGCAATTTCAGTAGGGCATACGAAAGTAAAATCTTTTGGCCACCAAAACATGCAAGTCCATTGGTTGTTTTCGTTAACTAATGAATCAGAGCTTAGTGTTTCAAACTCTTTTCCTTTTTCTAAACTAACTAATGCTGTTTTTGAAAATGAGGGAAATTGTTGACCTATATTTATCATAATTTTTGTTTTTTTGTTGTCGCAAATGTACAGCTATATCTGCTTATACACAACGGTGACACACTTATTACGCATACTTATTCTCGATAGGGATATAGACAAAAGTTATATCCTAGCCTATGCGTACGGAAGTCATCGTTAAGGATCCGGCAACAGCCTTATCATTAAACACGCTGATGTTCTCCCCTGATTTTTGCAAGCCTAATGTATATAACAGTGGCAGGTAATGTTCTGGCGTTGGAATGGCATTCATGGCCGCCCTGTTGATGTTTTTATAGTCAATTAAGCGTTCGTGCTCTTCATTCAAAATTAGATTTTTAAACTGCTCATTCATTTCCAGTGCCCAATCATAACCTCCGCCATTGATCATTTCCCAGCTCATCATGCGCAGGTTGTGCACCATATTGCCGCTACCCATAATCAAAACACCTTTTTTGCGCAAGGAATACAGTTCTTTGGCCAGGGCATAATGTTCAGCAGGGTTTTTGGTGTAGTCCATGCTCAGCTGCAATACCGGAATATCAGCATTAGGGTACATGTGCCTGATCACTGTCCAGGCGCCGTGGTCTAAACCCCAGTCATGGGCGAGCTCAATTGGTGTTGTGGTGGCCATTGCCGCAATTTCCGCAGCAAGCTGTACATCACCAGGAGCAGGATACTCCACATTAAACAAGGGCTGCGGGAAGCCGCCAAAATCATGGATGGTAGGTGGGAAATCCATAGCCGTCACAAAGGTTCCACGGGTAAACCAATGTGCAGATATCACTACAACGGCCTTAGGAACAGGAATGCTTTGTGCTTGTTCTATCCAGGCTTGGGTAAACTCATTGTCTTCAATTCCGTTCATGGGTGAGCCATGACCAATAAATAGTACTGGCATCAATTGCTCCTCAACAGGAAGTGTGGACGACAGCGTTTTCAAGATTGATAAATCTGACATGTAAATAAAATTATTTCATGTAAAATTACGCTTTCCGGCCTGCTAAAAAATTGATGTAGGGTAATTAATGATGGTTAGGCTAATCTAACGCAGGGCTGCTATTTTGAGAAAACAACGCAGGACATACATATTGGAGAAACTCGGCAACAACGGGCGTTACCAAATTTGCTATGTTAAATTTTCTTTCCGCCTCTTCTTCAGCAACGGCTTCCGCTGAAGTGGAAACTTTTGTTGCAACAGCAGGACCAGCTTTACAAGTTGCTTGTTTATTGAAGGAATTTTGGGGAGATTGATTGCTGCTTAATTGCAATTTTAAGCCTATGACAATTATACTCAACAGGTAAACGACACCTAACGCAAATATTATTCTTTGTCGTGTTTTCATTTTCGTATGATTGTTTTAAGCGCATCCACCAGGAGTGCTGATGGTCAGTAAAATTAATAATTATTTTTTATATAAAACAAGTCTATTGTAAGGAATGAGTTCTAAAAAAGTTGTTATTTTGACCCCCATCACCTTATTAATTGATATGAAATACCTCTTTACCTTGTTGACGTGCTTTTTATTTACGGCTGTTGTAGCCAAAAAGCCGCAATTTCAATATGTTAGAATTTCTACCAATCAGGGAACTGCCCTGATTAAGCTGTATAACGAAACCCCATTACACCGTGATAATTTTATTAAACTGGCAAAAAAAGGCTTTTATAACGGCACCTTATTTCACCGGGTAATTAAGAACTTCATGATCCAGGGTGGTGATCCGGATTCAAAAAATGCAGCAAGCGATAAAGAACTGGGTGAGGGTGATGTAGGTTACACCGTTCCTGCAGAATTTAACGACAGTCTTTTTCATAAGAAAGGTGTTTTAGCAGCGGCAAGAGATGATCATCCGCAAAAAGCCTCCAGTGGCTGTCAATTTTACCTGGTACAGGGTAAAGTATTTTCCGATGAAGAGCTCGATAGGCTTGAAACTCATCGCCTGCACTTTAAATTACCACTTGACCAGCGCGAAGTTTATAAAAGTTTAGGGGGCAGTCCGCACCTTGACAGAAACTACACCGTTTTTGGTGAAGTGATCCATGGCATAGCGCTTATTGATCAGGTAGCTGCAGTAGAAACGGGCAAAAACGACCGTCCTATAGTTAACGTGGCCATGACGGTAACAGTTTTAAAAAAACGGGAAGCCCGTAAGTTGGAGCGGAAAATTAAAAAAGCATTAACTCAAGTAAAAGCATAAATAGATGAAAATCATATCCTATAACATTAATGGAATCCGTGCGGCGGTGACTAAAAACTTTCTGGAGTGGCTCAATGGCCTCAACCCAGACATGGTTTGTTTACAGGAAGTAAAGGCATTGCCAAGTCAAATTCCAGACATCATTACCGTCATTGAACAGCTGGGTTACCAGCACTTCTGGTTTCCGGCAGAGAAAAAAGGATATAGTGGTGTGGCTATCTTCAGTAAAGTTAAACCAAAACATGTGGAATATGGTTGCGGAGAAGAGTGGATAGATAAAGAAGGCCGGATAATAAGAGCAGATTTTGATGATTTCTCCCTGATCAGCTTGTATATGCCTTCTGGTTCAAGTGGCGATGACAGGCAAATTAAAAAATATGAATTCATGAAGTTTTTTGATGGATATATAGAAGAACTGCGTAAAGAAATTCCTAACTTAATCATCTCGGGAGATTACAATATTTGCCATACGGCGATCGACATCCACAACCCTAAATCTAATGCAAACTCTTCTGGATTCTTACCTGAAGAAAGGCAATGGATGGAGCTCTTTTTAAATAATGGCTTTATTGATACCTTCCGTCATTTTAACAAAGATCCACATCATTATACCTGGTGGAGTTACCGGGCTAATTCAAGGGCAAAGAACCTGGGCTGGCGTATAGATTACCAGTTGGCAACAGCACCAATGCTTGATAAACTTAAAGGGGTAACCATATTGCCTGATGCCGTTCATTCTGATCATTGTCCGGTTTTATTGGAATTAAAACCATAACCCTGATATGTAGGTTTAAGCACGTCAAGACCTTTGTTAAAAAGAAGTCAAAGAACATATAAATAGTAACGCATATGGATGGATTTAAACTTTTTACACAAACTCAGTTAAGTGCTTTAACCATTACCAGAGAAGGCGAGGTTAAGCTAGGCCAAAAGATACAGACCCTTTCTTCTCTGGAAGAGCTCAGCCGAAGTAAAGCACTTTTTGTGCTGTTGGGTATTCCAGAAGATTATGGTGTGCTGGCCAACCATGGAATTGCCGGTACGGCCAATACCTGGAACGTAGTACTCAAAAGCTTACTGAACGTCCAGAGTAATATGTTTTTAACTGGTGCGGAGCTGCTATTGCTAGGGCAATTTGAAATCTCCGCACCTAAAGGCAATCATATTACCGATTTATATCAAAAAGTAGAGGAGATCGATGAGCTCGTTTACCCCTTGATCCAGCAGATCTTTGCTGCAGGGAAAGTGCCAATTGTGATTGGCGGCGGACAAAACAATGCATATCCCATCATAAAAGCACTCTCTATGGCCAGAGGCAGGCCAATCGACGTCATCAATATTGATGCCCATGCTGACCTGAGGGGTGATGCTGGTCGCCACAGTGGCAATGCATTCAGCTATGCGCTCCGGGATGGTTACCTTAAAAATTACGGCATCTTTGGCTTGCATGAGAATTACAATAACATGAGCGTGCTGCAACAGATAGAAACCAGCCCGCAGATCAGTTGCCTGTATTTCGATGAGCTGATCAAAACCAAAGACCGCACCAATATATGGCCTGATTTCAATAAACCCTTCGATTACAACATGGGAATGGAAATAGACCTTGATGCCATTGAAAATGTGCTATCCAGTGCCTCCACCCCTTCTGGCTTTACGCTGAACGACATGCGCCGTTTGGTACTCAATACCAAGAAGAAACTGTCTTACCTCCATCTTTCTGAAGGCGCAGTAGAGTTAAGTGATGGCCGTACAGATCATCATGCGGCAAAAACAATTGTTTATTTAGTTACCGACTTTATTAAAGCTCAATTGAATACGTAAACACTTTCTGGGGTAAGACAAAGGTCCAGCCGCACATCGTGCTCATTGCTGTCCGCTATTTGTTCCACGGGAGGAAATAAGGAAAGGCCTATCTTTTTAGTAGTCAGCCGCTGCAAAAAGCGATCATAAAAGCCTTTACCATACCCTACTCTATAACCCTGCTGATCGAAAGCCAATAGCGGAATCAGCACCATGTCTATTGTACCCTGGTGTTCATTTTCATTTTGAGGTTCCAGGATATCAAAAACATTCTTTGTAAGCCCTTTAACATCTTTGTAGACATGATGAGTCATCATTGCGGTATTAAAGTCTGCACGGGGCACTAAAATCGTTATCGAAGGATGGTTTTGCTGCAGCCAATCTATGAAAAGAAATGTATTGGGCTCATTCTTTTTCTCAATAGGCAGAAAGAGGTGGATGGTATGGATGGCTGAGAAATCAAATTTTATAAATTGCAGCAGCAATTGTTCGCTGAGCTGCTGCAGTTGCTGCGCAGTTAAAGAATTTCTTTGCTGGGTAGCGGTTTTTCTGATCTCTGCCTTATTCATAAAAACAAAGGTAAAAAAAGATGGCTTCGGGAACCACTCCGAAGCCACAATCAACCTAAACCTAAAACTAAACTATGAAAATTCTTAAATACTCTTCTATATGTTAACCAGCATGTTTATCAAATTAACCATATAAACATGGTTGTTAAACATTGGCAATTTATTACTAATCAGTTTGCTATTTAACTTTAAAATTGTATCAATAGCTACTACCATTTTTGGTGCCGCAAAGGTAAAGACAAATAATGGATTCCACAATAGTAAAATAAAAATAATTTTATTTGTCTCAAAACGCCCCTTTTCCTGACAATTAGATTAGAAAATGAGGCATTTTATGCTTTTATTTATAATCATTAACCTGTATACGTTCAGCACAAAAGGAGTATTCTACCTCCTGGTTGGAGCAAACAATAACTAATTTGTCTTTAGAATAATCTTGGATCAACTGCTGATACCAATCTACACCCTGTATATCTAAATTTGAGGTAGGCTCATCCAAAAGTAATACTGGCGTAGCAGAACAACAAGCCAAAGCTAATTTTGTTCGTTGCTTCATTCCCGAAGAGAAATATTTGAGCGCTTTGTCCTGCGCTTTTGCCAAACCCAACCGATCTAATACCTTGTTTAAAGTCATGCCCTGCGGTAAGTCTTTAAACTGGAAATGAAACTTAATGGTTTCCTCTAAAGTAAACTCTTCAATCAAATCCAGGTAAGGAGCAGCAAAACTAATGTATCTGTAAAAATCAGCTACTGGTATGTCTTGCGTGTCCTTGTAGGTAGTATCGCCTTCAGAAGGCGATAGGTTTCCCATGAGCACACTTAACAAAGTTGACTTTCCTGAGCCATTAGGCCCAAGGATAGCATAACTTCCGCCGGTTTTAAACTGGTAATTGAAATTTCTAAATATCCATTCCTGATTAAAACGGCGGCCAGCATTTTTTACATCAATGATCATTGCCTTTTATGAGCTTACCGAACCGTAGCCTTTCATTACGCCGCGGTTTGAATTCCGGATAAAATCAACAATTTCATCCCTTATTTCTGTCGGTTTAAATTCCGCTTCAATCATATCCAATGCTTTAGAGATATTGTTATGTCTCACAAAAAGCACCCTGTAAATCTCCTGGATCTCGTTGATTTTCTCAGAAGCAAAACCTCTTCTTCGTAAACCTACAGAGTTAATTCCTGCATAAGATAAAGGTTCCCTTGCTGCTTTCACATACGGAGGAACATCTTTACGTACCAGTGAACCACCTGTAATAAAGGCATGAGAACCTACTTTTACAAATTGGTGAATGGCCACTAAGCCTGCCAGAACCACGTAATCACCAATGGTGATATGTCCTGCAAGCGTGGTGCTGTTTGAAAAGATACAATAATTTCCAACTTCACAGTCGTGCGCAATGTGGGAATAAGCTTGTATCAGGCAATTGCTGCCAATCACCGTTTTCCATTTATCTTTAGTACCGCGGTTAATGGTTACACATTCCCTGATGGTTGTATTGTCACCAATCTCTGCAGTAGTTACTTCACCTGCAAATTTCAGGTCCTGAGGGATACCAGAGATCACTGATCCTGGAAAAATCCTACAGTTTTTACCAATACGGGCACCATCCATGATGACCACATTAGAACCGATCCAGGTTCCTTCGCCAATGACAACATCTTTGTGGATGACAGCGAAAGGCTCAATTACTACATTATCTGCTATTTTAGCCTGGGGGTGTATGTATGCTAAGGGTTGAATCATAAGGTACGTTCGCTATCTTTTACTTTTGAAATCTGTGCCATCATCTCTGCTTCTACCACAATTTTTTCACCAACCATACCAACACCTTTCATTTGGGCTATGCCTCTTCTGATAGGCTCCACTAAATCACACCTGAATACAATCGTATCTCCAGGAAGAACCTGAGCACGGAAGCGAACATTATCGATTTTAAGGAAATAAGTAAGGTAATTTCTTGGATCAGGAACAGTGCTTAACACTAAAATCCCGCCGGTTTGTGCCATGGCTTCAATCTGGATAACTCCGGGCATCACTGGCGCTCCGGGGAAATGGCCTTTGAAAAACTCTTCATTCATTGTTACATTCTTCACACCCACTACATAAGTTTTAGTGAGTTCAAGAATCTTGTCGATGAACAAAAAAGGTTGTCTATGAGGTAAAATATCCATGATCTGCACCACATCATAAAGTGGTTTGGCCGCAGGATCATAAACATGTTGTACTTTTTTATTTTTTTCCTTCTTAATCGCTGCTTTGATCTTTTTTGCAAAAGCAATATTGGCAGCATGGCCCGGACGGGCAGCCATGATATGGCCTTTCAAATGCACCCCAACCAAGGCAAGGTCACCAATCATGTCTAATAGCTTATGACGTGCAGGCTCATTTTGGTAACGGAGTTCCATGTTGTTTAAAATCCCTTGTGGGGCAACATCAATGGCACTGCGTTTAAAAATAGTCGCCAGGTGATCCAGCTCTTCTCTGGTTACTTCCTTGTCTACAATAACGATGGCATTGTTTAAATCACCACCTTTAATCAGGTTGTTTTTAAGCTGGTATTCCAGTTCATGTAGGAAACAGAAAGTTCTGCAGGAAGCGATTTCTTTTTTAAATTCAGCGATGCTGGAAATTCCGGCATGCTGACTGCCTAAAACAGGCGAGTTATAATCGATCATACAGGTAAACCTGTAATCATCTAACGGCATAGCCACAATTTCTACCTTGCGGTCTGCTTCAGTATAGGTAATGTTATAAGGAATTTGAAAATATTCCCTGTCAACTTCCTGTGCAACAACACCAACAGACTCTAAAGCTTCTAAAAACAAAATGGCACTGCCATCCATAATTGGCGCCTCAGGACCATCAACTTTTATTAAAACGTTATCAAGATCCATGCCCACCAGGGATGCCATTACATGTTCCACTGTACTTACACTGGCACCGTTTTGCGTAATGGTTGTTCCACGTGCCGTATCAGTTACATTATCGCAATCTGCATCAACAATAGGTTGTCCTGGTAAATCAGTTCTTTGAAACTTAAATCCGTGATTATCTGGAGCAGGGCAAAATGTTAAGGTCACATTAGCACCGGTGTGTAAGCCGACCCCACTTACAGAAATTTCCGCTTTAATGGTTTTTTGTTTAACGTTCATTAGTTGATTAAAGGCTACTTAGTTCTATTTAATAGGGTTAATTCTTTTATTGCTGCTTCCAGTTTAGCTATACGCTGTTCAACATTGGGCAACTGTTTAAAAATGACAGAGGCGCGCATCCAGTTCCTTAAAGGTTGTGCCGGACTGCCATGCCATTGTTTATATTCTTCTGTAATGTTAAAGTTAAGACCAGCCTGGGCCCCAATCTGGGTACCCTTAGCGATATTTAAATGCCCCGCAATGCCTACCTGCCCACCGATAATGGAGTTTCCGCCCAGTTTTGTACTGCCGGAGATGCCTGTTTGTGCCGCCACAACCGTATGAGGACCTACATCAACATTATGTGCAATCTGGATCAGGTTATCTAGTTTTACGCCGTTACGGATAAAAGTAGATCCCATAGTAGCCCTGTCGATCGTTGTATTTGAGCCAATCTCTACATCATCCTCAATTACTACATTACCGATTTGGGCAATTTTAGTATAGGTACCATCCTTTTGTGGGGCAAAACCAAAACCATCACTGCCAATAACGGTATTCGAATGTATCATAACGCGGTTTCCTAAAACAGAATGGTTATAAAGTTTAACACCAGGATGGATTACTCCATCGTCGCCAATGCGACTGTGGTCACCAATAAATACATGAGGATAAATTTTAGTATTGTCGCCAATGACCACAAAGGCAGAGACATAACTAAAAGCACCTATGTAAACATTATTCCCAATTTTGGCTGTAGGGTGCACAAAACTGGGCTGCTCAATACCGCTGCGGTTTTCACCCTGGCTCATCACTTCCTTATATTTATCTAAAAGGACTGAAAAAGCACTGTAGGGGTCTATAACTTTAATTAAAGTACATCTAACTTCTTGCGTTGGCACGAAATCTTTTCTTACTATTACGACAGAAGCTTCCGTCGAATATAAAAAATTTTCATACTTAGGGTTGGAAAGAAAACACAGAGATCCGGGCTTGCCGTCTTCAATTTTTGAAAGCTCCGCCACCTGAACGTTTTCATCACCCTCAACGGTCCCACTTAATAGTTCGCTTATCTGCTTGGCAGTAAATTGCATTTTACAAAGATAAATGTTAAATTGATATGAACAAATAAACCCATGAGGCTTATAATTATTCTGCTTTTATTTACAAACGTTAAAAAACGAAATAAAAATAGACTCTTTTTGTTAAATAATGCTAAATAATTCTTGGGTAGCAAAGTATATATTTTTTAACCGTCTTGTCTAAAGATTCTAAATTAGACAAATCCGAAGCCTTGGCAATATCTATTAGGGTGTTGTTTTTTAAGAGAATGTTAATATTGCTACTGCCGGCATTATAAGCACGGTTGCGGATTACAGCTGTAAAAACGAAATATCGAGCTTCTTCCGGGCTAATATTTAATACCACAGCAACATTTTCCTTAAGCATTTCTAACCTGCCTTCCTGGGGCGGCACGTTGGTCATTTCAATTTTATACAAATTCCTTGACGTTAACATTTTGCATAAACGTGATAAAATGGCATCTGGGTGATCCTCCCATACTTTAATGGAGGCAAAAATATCCTGATCATCGAGCTTCATAAATTGCTCCAGGTGGATGTCTTTCTCAAAAAATGCCGTTCCTTCAATGCGTTGCGCCAAGAAATGCTGAAGTGCCGGGGTGGCAAAAAGCACACTGCCTTTTAAGGACAGTTCTTTAGCACGTTCCAGTATTTTCACCAATAGCTGCTCTCCCGAGATCACTGTTTTATGCAGGTATACCTGCCAATACATCAGCCTTCTGGAAATTAAAAAGTTCTCAATGGAATAAATGCCCTTTTCTTCAACCACCAGGCTATCCTCTACCACATTAAACATCTTAATGATGCGGTCGAAACTAATTACCCCCTCGGTTACCCCCGTAAAAAAACTGTCACGGTTAAGATAATCCATCCGGTCAAGGTCAAGCTGACTTGAAATTAGCTGGTTTAAGAACTTTTTAGGATAGTGGCCTTTAAAAATTTCCATGGCCAATGCCAGCTGCCCTTTGAATTCGATATTCAATTTTTCCATGATCAGCACAGAAAGATCCTCATGCTGTACGCCGTTAACAAGGCTATGCTCTAAGGCATGTGAAAACGGCCCATGACCTACATCATGTAGCAGAATGGCAATAGTTGACGCTTCTTCCTCCTCTTTTGTCACCTCGTGTCCTTTACCGCGCAAAACTTCTATGGCAAGGCTCATCAGGTGCATGGCACCCAAAGCATGGTGGAAACGGGTATGTAAAGCACCAGGATAGACTAAATGTGTCATTCCCAATTGTTTAATATACCTAAGCCTTTGAAAATAAGGATGAGAAATCAGGTCAAATACAAGTGCCGAGGGTATATTGATGAACCCATATACCGGGTCATTTATGATTTTCTTTTTATTCAAAGCTGCTAAATAAATTATACGGTACAAAAATTGCTATTTTTATTTACAAATTTTAAAGATAATGCAGGAAACCAAAATTCTATGGGCCGATGATGAGATTAACTTATTAAAACCACATATATTATTACTGAATGAAAAAGGCTACCACGTAACCACGTTTACTAATGGAAACGATGCCCTGGAAGCTTTTGGCAAGGAGCATTTTGACCTGGTTTTTTTAGACGAAAACATGCCTGGCTTGAGTGGATTAGAAACCCTTTCTGCCATTAAAAATATTAACAATGAAGTTCCGGTGGTGCTGATTACCAAAAGTGAGGAAGAAAACCTCATGGAAGATGCCATTGGTTCAAAAATAGACGATTACTTAATTAAGCCGGTCAACCCTAAGCAGGTGCTGCTCACCATTAAGAAGATTATTGACAACAAACGCCTCATCAGCGCAAAGACTTCTATGGCCTATCAGCAGGATTTTAGGCGTCTGGGTATGACCCTTAATGACAAGCTGAGCTATGAAGAATGGGTAGAAGTATATAAAAAGCTTGTTTTCTGGGAGCTGGAGCTTGAAAAACTCGATGACCCGCAAATGCATGAGATCTTAACCATGCAAAAGGCAGAGGCCAATATGCAGTTTTCTAAGTTTATTGAAGACAACTACCTGGGTTGGGTAAATGGTAAAGAAAAAGCCCCTTTGCTTTCCAATGAACTTTTGAAAAAGAAAGTATTCCCCTTAATCAATTCTACAACGCCGGTATTCTTTATATTGATTGATAACCTGCGTTATGACCAATGGAAAATCATCAACCCTTTTATTACCGAGCATTTCCGCCTGGAGGAGGAGGATACCTATTCAAGTATTCTGCCCACAGCAACCCAATATGCAAGGAATGCTATATTTTCTGGTTTAATGCCATTGGAAATGGAGCGAAAGTTTCCTTCCATGTGGCAGAATGACGATGAAGAAGGTGGAAAAAATATGCATGAGGAAACCTTTTTAGGGGAGCAGATTAAACGTAGCCTGCGTAAAGACTGTAAATTCAGCTACCATAAAATCCTTACTTATGATGATGGTAAGGCGCTGAATGAGCAGTTCAATAACCTGATGCAAAACGAATTCAATGCCATCGTTTACAACTTTGTAGACATGTTATCTCATGCCCGTACAGACATGCAGATGATCAGAGAGCTGGCCAATGACGATGCAGCCTACCGCTCCCTTACCCTATCGTGGTTTGAGCATTCCCCTTTACTGGAGCTGCTGAAAAAACTTAGTCAAAAACAGGTAAAAGTGGTCATTACCACAGACCATGGTACCATCAGGGTGAAGCGGCCAAGTAAAGTAATCGGCGACCGTAACACCAACACCAACCTGCGCTACAAACAAGGCAGAAATCTTAATTTTAATGCCAAGGAGGTATTTCTGATTAAAAACCCACATGAGGCACAATTGCCCAAAATAAATATCAGCTCTAATTATATTTTCGCAAAGGAAGACCGTTATTTTGTCTATCAGAATAATTACAACCAGTTTGTAAACTATTACAATGAGACCTTCCAGCATGGAGGTATCTCCTTAGAGGAGATGATTATTCCTATTGCCACTTATAGTTCACGTTAGTTTATTCCACTCATGAACCTAAAAATCAATGGCCTCCAGGGTTTAGCGGAGGCCGCACAACAACTTTTATCCTTTTCTGGCGAAGAAAAAATCTTCGTCTTTGAAGGCGATATGGGCGCCGGAAAAACCACTTTTATCAAAGAAATATGCCTGGCCCTGGGCATTGAGGATGTGGTTTCCAGTCCTACCTTTTCCATTGTCAATGAATACCTTGACCAGGATCAGCAGCCTGTTTATCACTTTGATTTTTATCGCATTAAAGACCTTCAGGAAGTATATGACATCGGTTATGAAGAATACTTTTATTCCGGCAATATCTGCCTGATCGAATGGCCGGAGCGGATTACGCCCTTGCTGCCCGAGGAATACATCAGCGTAGGTATAACCGCCTTAAATGAAACACAACGCAGCATGAACTTCGTTAAAATTAAAGCATAGGTTATTCAGGTTAAGTTTTTTATTGTTAAATTTAAGCAAAAATCAGATTACAATGTCTACAGGATTAAGAGAAGGATTAGCCACTATTGCTCAGAAAGGTTTACAACAACCTAAGGAGACTTTATCAGCACTGCAACAGAAAAACAACAGTCTGTATATTGGTATCCCCAAAGAAATCTCTTTCCAGGAAAACAGGATCGCTTTAACACCACTGTCGGTGGCATTACTGGTCAATAATGGGCATAAGGTAGTCATCGAAACCGGTGCCGGTGTAGGTGCTAACTTTTCTGACCGCGATTACAGTGAGCAGGGAGCTATTATTACCTACCATAAAAAAGATGTTTTTGATGCAGACATCATTGTAAAAATAGCACCGCCTACCCTGAGCGAAATTGCGATGATGCATAGAGGACAAACCCTTTTGTCGGCTTTACAAATGGGTAACCTCAAAGAAGACTACATCAAGGCGCTGATGAACAAAAAAGTTAATGCACTTTGCTTTGAACATCTTCGTGATGAGGGGAATAGCCTGAGTGTTGTGCGTGCGATGAGTGAAATTGTTGGAGCCACCTCTATCTTTATTGCTGCGGAATACCTCAGCAGTGCTACCGGTGGCAAAGGCTTAATGCTTGGAGGCTTTACCGGTGTACCACCAACAGAAGTCGTTATCCTTGGTGCAGGCACCGTAGGTGAATATGCCGCACGTACAGCTATTTCTCTTGGCGCTGAGGTCAAAGTGTTCGACAGCTCCATTTACCGCTTACGACGCCTGCAAAACAATTTAAGCAGCCGTATTTTTACTTCTGTCATGCAGCCCATTGTCATGACCAAAGCCATTACCACCTGTGATGTAGTTATTGGTGCCATCCGTTCTAAATTTGGCCGAAGTCCTTGCATAGTGATGGAAGAAACGGTAAGCCGCATGAAACCCGATTCTGTGGTCATTGACGTCAGCATTGATCAGGGGGGCTGTTTTGAAACCTCAGAGGTTACCAATCACACCAATCCTGTGTTCCGTAAATATGATGTAATTCACTATTGCGTGCCCAATATTGCCTCCAGAGTACCGCGCACAGCCTCATATGCCTTAACCAATATCCTCACCCCAATATTGATGGACATTGGTGATTTAGGGGGGCTGATGAATGTAGTATGGAACCGCCCCGGCATCAGGGAAGCTTTATATATCTACCAGGGGCACCTAACCAGTAAAGACCTGGCCAATATGTTCAATCTTCCTTTTAAAGACCTTGAACTATTAGTGGTCTCTAACCAGTAAATGCATGAGCATATTTTATAGCATAGGTCTTAGCGCCTTAATGGCAGTCGTGTCTGTAGCCGCTCCTGCCCAAAACATTAACGTCATTCACGCATTGACTGCCTATGAAGCTTCGGTAAAAAAAATGCCCGATAAACAGCTTGTAGATATTCAAAAGGCCATCCCGGATATTACATTAGACATCAGGTACGCCACCAGCAATAATTTCATGAAAAGGGTAATGTACCCAGAAGCAAGGGCTTTTGCGCGCAAACCGGTAGTGGCGCAACTTAAAAATATCCAAAGGGAATTGCGTACAAAAGGCTTTGGCTTAAAAATATACGACGCCTATCGCCCCTATGCCATTACGATAGCGTTTTACGAACAGGCCTCCGACAAAAACTTTGTGGCCGATCCTAAAAAAGGCTCTAAACATAACCGGGGCTGCGCGATAGACCTTACCTTGGTTAATTTCAAAACAAAGGAAGAAATTCCCATGCCCACACCCTATGATAGTTTCGAAGCTGCAGCCGCAGCAAATTATCCAAACACAACCGCTGAACAGCGCAAGAACAGGGATTTCCTGATTCAAACGATGCAGAAGCACGGTTTTAAGGTGCTCAGCAATGAATGGTGGCATTTTGATTTTATAGGCTGGCAGCAGTATGAACTGCTAGATATCCCCTTTAAAGCGTTGTAACCTGATCTTTCTTTTTATAGAGCAGCTGTAGGTAGAGCAATGCCAGAACGGTAATAGCCGAACAGGCATAAAAGATCACCGGAATCATGGTGATATCGGTGATGAACAACCAGCCGGCCAGCAAGGCACCCATTCCTATACCCGCTTCCAGCGCAATATACATCGTGGCCATGGCCTTACCACGGTGTTCAGCCAAACTTAAATCTATGGTCCATGCCGTTGCTGTTGGCGAAAGCATGCCTGTGGCTACACCATACAGGGCAGATGCGCACATTAAAGAAAAGGAATTCTGCGCTATGCCAATCCAGAACATGGCCAGTACCAATAAGCCCAGGGAAACCTTTAAAATTATCATCCTTCCATATTGGTCTGAAGCCTTGCCTGCCACAAAACGAATGACCAGAGAAGAAATGGTAAACACCATAAAAAACAAGCCTTTGTTGCTGGTGCCTAAATGGGTCCCCCAGTCGCCAATAACGGTTAAGATCGCTCCATAACTAATGTAACTCATAAAGATAATGATACAGGCTGGCAACACCTGCCATTCGATGATCTCTTTTCTGCTGATTTTAAACAGCGAAAGCTTGAATTTCTGTACCTTAGGTAAGGTTTCTTTCATGTTAGCCAAAATCACAATGGAGAGTAAAGCAAATAACGAAGAGCAGTAGAAAAGTATATCTATAGAAAAATAAGTAGTGATGGTACTGCCTATGGCAGGGCCAATGGCTAAACCAGTGCTGAAACAAACCCCATGTACCCCCATGGCCTCACCCCACCTGTTTTCTGGCACTAAATCGGCCACGTAAGCAGCGGTAGCCGTAGGCTTAAATCCTGTAGAAAAACCATGTAATAGACGCAGGAACAAAAACCCGGCGACGGTGGTCAGTAGAGGATAAAGAAAACCACATAAAAAACAAACTACGGAACCTACAGCCATCACCGGAATCCGGCCTACAGTATCCGTCAGTTTACCACTAAAAGGACGGGATATGCCTGCGGTAAGCGTAAATAAGGCAATGATTAAACCCTTATATTCCGCCCCACCCATGGATGTTAAGTAAGCAGGTAATTCTGGAATCAGCATGTTAAAACTTGCCGAAAAAAGAAAGGAGCTTAAACAAACAAGGCCAAATTGAAGTGTATAAATAGAACCGTTAGGATGCTGCATAGAATAAAAAACTATTTTAGGGCGGCAAAGATAGCGTCTTTAAAAAGAAGGGAGAATATGTTTCAATAGAATATCAATATCCTGCTGCTGATGCCAGCTGCTGAGCACTATTCTGTTCAGCAATTCACTCTGCGGATTCGGATAAGCAAAGGAAGAGATCAGCACCTGTTGCTGCATTAAGATGTCGGCTAATTGCTGCTCCTCGCTTAAGTAAACTGGAAAATTTTCTATAGCTGCAAAGGCAGGTTTTTCTGCCCCCAGGCCATCAGAAAAATAGCGGCAAAGCAATTGCAGTTGCTGCAGTTCCGTGGCATAAATAGCTTCGGCTTTCATAAAGGCATATAATGCTGGTGCAGCGGGTGGAGAGGCGCCCACAAAAACGGGCGAACTTTTCAGCTGGCTAATGATGGCTGCGGAACTCAATACAATTCCTGCATCTACCCCCAGGGCCTTCGCCATCGAGGCCACCACTACCACCTTTAAAAATGGAAGCTTGGGTACATTGGCTATACAACCACGGCCATTGCCTAATACACCAATGCCATGAGAATCATCCATAATTAACAACACCTCCTTATCGGGATTGATGCTTTTTAAAAAGGAAAAATCGTACATTTCAGGAAATAAGTTGTTAACCGAATTACTGATAATGACCCAGCGATTGGTTAAACTTTGGTTGATGAGTTCCACCACATGGCGGCTCCAAAAGCCAAAAGAGCCAGAAACCTCCGGATTGCCAGCTAACCATAAGGCTGGATGTGTCGAAGGTGCATAAACAACCCTGCCCCAGTCGGCAAAATACTGAACCGTAAGTTGCGCAGCCAAATAGCCGCTTGACACCATTAAGCCTGCTTGTGCGCCGAATCTTTGAGCCGCCACCTCTTCGGCCTCCTCATAAACCCCCAGCTGTACGTTGTTATTTCTGCTGGTACCATTGTTGAGGCCATAACGTTTAATTCCTTCCATGTAAAGGCTTAAAAAGTCCTCATTTTGTGGTATGCCCAGGTAAGCTGTGCCACCAAAGTATAAATAAGACTGGCCATTGCAGTCAATCCGGGGCCCTAAAGCCGAACAAAGCTGGTTATAGTTAATAGCGCTCATGAATAAGGGTCACAATTCTTCCCATTTCTTTTCTTACCGTTGCAGTTGGTAACACAAAATTATTGTTGAGGAAAGAATAGATATAGATCTTTCCCTTTTTGGTAACCACATAACCGCTTTGGTTGTGTACATTAGAAAGTGTTCCTGTTTTACCAAATACGAAAGGTTTATCCGTTGCAGGATAGGCATTTTTTAGCGTTCCACTCTGTCCACCGGCCGGAAGCATGGCAAACAACCTTTTAGAATCGTTCACTTCTTCATAAATCAGGCGTAATAAAGCCACCATATCTCTTGGGGTAAACAAATTGTTCCTGGACAGACCAGAACCATCTACCCAAACCGGACGGTCTGGTAAAGACTTTAAATAGGTGTTGATAATATAGTCTATGGTTTTTTTGCTGTTCAGTTCAGTAGAAAGCTGGTTGCCATACACCAGCAGCAGCTGTTCAGCAATAAAATTATCACTAGGCAGCATCATCTGCTTGAGCACACTGTCAGATTTTAAATTATAAATGGTTTTCGCTTCAGCAGGCATGGTCATCTGCACCAGGTTGACCTTTTTATGTAAGGTGTCATTCAGTAAATTGATGGTGGTAATGGTATTGACCTTATAAGGGAGCTCTTGCTTAAAACCATTAGTTACAGGGCCCTTAGGGTAATGAAAGGTATTGCTGTTAAAATCCCTGAACACCCCGAAGCGTTCTTTTATTAAAGTGCTATCTGGCAGAATGCAGCTTTCAAACATCCTGGGAGAAACTTTTAAGGCATTGCCATTAGCTTTGACGGTTATTAAATTATCCATCAGCGGCAATTCATTGATTTCTGCCTGGTAATAATCGTTATAATCATCCCAGGCCCAGCCGGTGCCATAAAAATCGCCAGTATAGCGTCCCGGGGCAAAGTACAATTGGTGAGGACTGGCTTTTAAAAATTCAAGTGCCTTTGTACCTTTAAGCTGGGTTTGCAAGAATGATGGATCGCCTGTACCCCAGAAAATCAGGGAGTCGCCCTTGACCACATAACGCAAGGAAGGAATAGAATCCGGAATCATTTTTAACCCCGCATAAAAAGTAAAAAGCTTTGTATTAGAAGCCGGAACAAAGTATTTATCGGCATCCTTTTCGAAAATCATCTTCCCATTTTCCAGGTCATAAAGAGCAAAGCCAACCGGGTATTGGTTAACAACAGCAGATTGTTTAAAGGTTTGATCCAGCTGTCTGTGCATGCGATGCTGCACCGAACAGGATTGTAAAATAAAAAAAACAAGCACGCCAAAAAACAAACTGGATGCTGGGGGTAGCTTATATTGCATGATTAAATATATACTTAGGGAATCTGTGTCTAATTTATTAAATTAGTTCATGAAATCCATTTTACGGAACATAAAAATATTATCTATCCGGATTGTATATTTATTATCCGTTATTTATTTCTTTTACCCTAGCCAGCTTTACAGTCAAAAGTTTTATTTTGAAGGAAAGCGTAAAAAGGAATCCATGTCCTTTTTACTCATTAAAAACCTCATCATTGTACCTTTATACATCAATGGAAAAGGCCCCTATCACTTCATTTTAGACACTGGCGTAAACCCGCTGATCATTACCGATGCCAGCATTATGGACAGCCTGAATTTAACGGGCCTACGGAGTACTACGCTTGCTGGTTTAGGCGCCGGCAATGACATAGAGGCTTATTTATCTGACCTCATCCAGGTAAGAATGGGCCATGCCACCATCCCCAATATGCCCACTGCCATCCTCAAGAAAGATATTTTTAACCTTTCCAATTATGTGGGCATGCATATTTATGGCTTAATTGGCTATAATTTCTTCCACAGCTTTACGGTGAGGATACGGTATCCGGCAAGAAAATTAATTTTCTCGCTGCCAGAAGTAGAGGTCAAGAAAAAGGGAGAAAAAATACCGATGGAGATGATCAATAACAAGCCCTATGTGCAGCTGCGGATCAGCCAGAAGGGTTTAGAAGGCCAGCGCTTAAAGATGATCTTAGACCTTGGCGCCAGTCATGCTGTATCTTTGGAAGCGCTTAAAGGTAAACCCTTTCCATTGCCCGAAAAAACCATAGCCGCTAACCTTGGTGTGGGCTTTGCCGGCTTAATTAGTGGCAGAATTGGCCGCTTAGACCAGGTTAACCTGGGCAATTTTACCTTTAAGAATGTGCTGGCCTCCTACCCGGATTTTCTACAGGCAGGGGCAAAAACCGGCGTGGCACTCCGCAATGGTAATTTAGGCAGCAATTTACTCAAGCACTTTGACCTCACCATAGATTACACCAATATGGCCATCTATTTAAAGCCTAATTCTTATACCAAAATGTCTTTTGAGCATGATATGTCGGGCATGGAGATTTACCTCCAGGAAGGAAAGCCGAATCTTTATTTTGTAGGCCGTATTGAGCCTGAATCCCCTGCCGAAGATGCAGGTATTTTAACCAGCGACCAGGTGTTGTCTTTAAATTTCAAACCCATCAACGAATATAACCTCGATGATATCGACCAGCTGTTAAAAGCTGGTGATGGCAAGCGCATCATTATGCAACTTGCGCGCAACAATAAATTACTTTTCAAAATCCTAATTTTAAAAAGACGGATTTAGTGCTTTATATTAGCGCCAAATACCAAGTCCATGCTTAAAACACTTTACTTTATAGGCTTCCTCAGTTTGATGATGCTGGTTTACAGCTGTAGCTCGCCAGATAGGCCAGTAAAAACCAACAAAGCAGCACCAAAAACCAGGCTTTCTTTTGAAAGCATCAAGGGAATCAGGTATGTGGAAGTTAAAAGAAGATTCTCTAACGGCCTGTCTTTCGATGCCCAGGGCTTTCAACAAGAACCTAGCTGGATCATTGAATTTGTGGCTAACGATTCCATTATGGCTTATAGTCCGCAGAAAAAAGCCATGCAGGGTTTCCATTTACATTACGACCATGGCGATGTCTATAACTTTGCCAAGGAATGGTTCCGCATAAAAAGTGCTTCAAAAGACAGCGTGGTCATGCAGCGTTTATTTGTAAACAATAAAGAGATCGCCAAAGATGTCCGATCAGATGTAAACCTTACCTTTTATGCACAGAACTATATTAAAAACACCCTAAGAACAACAGCAGCAGAGTTACAAAAGCCTACACCCCGGGATACCGCTTTTATCAAAGCATTAACCGAAAAGGCTAATCGTAACCCAACGCATGCCGACAGTGTTTTTGCCGGTAGACAACCGGTTCAGCTGATCCCCAAAAGCGATGGCATTACCGTAGAAAAACTTTCTTCTGTGGATGTGCTGAATGGAAAAACTGAAGCTTATGATTACCTCTACCCTCAATACCGGGTACGGATCAAAAATGCCTATAAAGATTTTGGCTATACGTTTACCGTTTTTGTAGATCAGCATGGCAAGCTCTCCCTTGGCACCTTTAATGGCGCTATACCAGAATACAGGGAAGTAAGAAAAAAAGTGCTGGAAGGAATTATATCGGTTTACTTACAAAATTTACTGACCATTATTCCTGGAACTACCTTAGGGATACCCCATCCAAGTGAAATTACAGTAAGTGTGAAGGGCATAAAGTAGTATTACAAAGCACTCAATCACACATATTTATCAAAAAATTTTGCATTTATAGTAATTATGGAAATAATTCCTATCTTGCAGACTTAATTATTAATACATAATACAATGCAAGAAGGAACAGTAAAATTTTTTAATGTAACTAAAGGTTTCGGTTTTATCATCCCTGCAAACGGAGATAGCGAAATTTTTGTACATTCAACAGGCCTTATCGACGAAATTCGTGAAAACGATAAAGTTGAGTACGACGTAGAAAGCGGAAAAAAAGGGTTGAATGCGATTAATGTTAAAGTAATCTAAGAATTATTATAACCATCATTCGTACGAGCTTCCTGATCTAATCAGGAAGCTTTTTTATGCGCTGGCTTTTGGACTGCATTGGCTGATGGCTTTATTTCTTTAACATTTCCAAAAGCATTTCTGGCTCATTAGTGGTTATAAAATCGATATCATTGTCTAGCAGCCACTGCAAATCTGCAGGTTTATTTACCGTCCAGGCATTGAGGGTTAAGCCTAATTGCTTCGCCTTGGTAAACCAATCGCCGGTCTTATAGGCCGAAAAATAATAATCAGCACCAGCAAAACCATCAGCTTTTAATTTCTCCAGGGGCACGCTCCCTCCAAGGTATGCAACTTTAGCTGTAGGATCCATCACCAAAACGCGTTGCATTGAAGCATAATCAAAGCCAATATATTCTACCCATTCTTTGGCCTTCAACTGATGAACCATAGCCACACAGGCATCGGTTATTTTTTGCATCCGCTGGGGATCTTTGTCGGGTTTAATTTCCAGAATCATTTTGGTCTGGTGCTGCTTTTTCCCTTCTAATAAATATTGTTTTAAGGTGGGGATCTTTTCTCCGTTCGACAGGCGCAGTTTTTTCAATTCCTTATAGGTGCTCGTGGCGATGGTCAATCCCTTAAAATTATCGTCATGGTTGATCACCAGTACATTATCTTTAGTCAGGTGCACATCAAACTCAGCACCATAACAATGCAGTTGAATCGCTTGTTTAAGCGAAGCGATGGAGTTCTCTGGCAGGTTATTTTTTTTATAAGCACCACGATGTGCAATCACAGGGTTGTCATTCCACACGGTGCTTTGCGCAACGACAGCAGAAGAAAAAAGACTAAAACACCACAATACAGGAAGGAATAATTTCATACCATTACGATTTAGCTGAAAAATACGCTTTTTAATTAAATTGCTAAATTTGTGGCTCCAATTAAATCATTATGCCCAAAATTGCTGTCAATTTTTTTACTGAAGACCTCACTTATAACCTGAAACAAAAAACCCGCATCAGGGAGTGGCTCCTATCCACCATTACTGCTGAAGGCTATGTATTAGAAGAACTAAATTTCATCTTTTGCTCAGATGCGTATTTGCTCCATATGAACCAACAATTCCTTGATCATGATACTTATACTGACGTGATCACTTTTGATAACGCAGAGACCGAGAAAACCATTGCAGGCGATATATTTATCAGCATTGAGCGGATCCAGGAAAATGCAAAGACTTTTAAAGGAACAGTGCTTGACGAATTATGCCGCGTAATGGTGCATGGTACTTTACATCTTTTGGGTTATAAAGATAAAACAAAAGCCGCTAAAACACTCATGACCGAAAAGGAAGATCATTACCTTTCCGCATTAAAAGCATCAGCATAAAACAACTTATTTATAGCTATTAGGCACCTATCTATTCACAAGTGATTGAGAGGGCGTTGGGAGGGCGCTCCTATATCCCGGGGATATACTAAGGCCCTATGAAGGCCCTACCAACGCCCTCTGAACGCTATTGAAACTATTAGGTTTAGTATACAATCAGGTAATTTGCCGTGTATTAAAACCTGTTGGTCGTGTAACCTGTCAAACTGGTCTAAATAAGTCCCGTTCTCTGAAACTTAAATGCACCTTTACTATCTAATTATCAAATAGTTAACGAATAAATCGTTTCATTTCATAATTAATTTGACAGCTAAAGATGAAAAATGTATTTAAAAATTGGCTAGCCCTTGGTTTGGCCACTACCATTCTGCTCGCAGGAACTATATCGGTGTATGCTGCAACCAAAAATCCTTCCTTTGCGGTATTGTCTTCCTTTAAAAATTTCAATAAAATTGTAGTTTCAGGAAATGTTGAAGTGACCTTGATACAGGATGTACATGACCAGGTGAGTATTATGAACGACTATTACCCAATTAATGTATTGTTGCAGGAAAAGAAGGGCTTATTACACATCAGCAATTACAACAGGGCTAAGTTAAACGTGGTCATCCACCTTAAAAATTTATCCAGCCTGACGGTAAAAGATAAATCAACGGTTCGCACGGTGGGCAACTTTTATCTCCTGAATTTTGATGTTGATCTACGGGACCAGGCCAAAGCAAACATCAAAGCAAACACGGTAAACTTAACTACCCATATTGCTGATCAGGCGCAATTAATTTTAACTGGCTGCACTGATCAGTATGATGCTAAAGTAGAAGAAACTGCCGCCTTAAACCTTAACCAGTTCAGGGCACAACACACCAATTTTAGCAACGAAATTACAGCATATACACAAACATACAAATAATGAACGTGCGCTTTCATTTCCGTATTTACGAAGAAAAAGACAGCTTATGTTGTCTTTTTTTTGTCGTTTTTTTATTGCTGCCAGTAGCCCTCTATATACAAAAAATTATTGCTTACTTTTGTAATAATTTCTTAACTGACAAACCGTTAAAAGTATAATTTGAGCACACTAATTGCAGCTGAAGGCCTGGGTCATGCCTATCATGATGAATGGCTATTTAAAAATCTAACCCTCGGCATCCAAACCGGACAACGCGTTGCGCTTGTTGGTATAAATGGAGCAGGGAAAAGTACATTATTGAAACTCCTGGCAGAACGATTTAATCCGCTGGAAGGGAAAATAGTAAAAAATAAATCTGTAAAGATTGGCTTCCTTGATCAGGAGCCTTCCTTCCCTGATGGATACAGCATCTCTGATTTCATTTTCTCTCTTGAAAATAAACAGCAGCAGCTGATCAAGGAATATGAAGAACTGATTGAAGACCCTAACCCTGATGAGAAAACATTGAACCGCTTGTATGAAGAATTGAGCGAGCACAATGCCTGGGAATATGAGCATGAAATTAAAACTATTTTAAGCCGCATGGGTATTAATCACCTGCAGCAAAAAATTGATACGCTTTCTGGTGGACAGAAAAAGCGACTTGCCCTTGCAAAACTGCTGATCGAAGATCCGGAAATTTATGTCTTAGATGAGCCTACCAATCACCTGGATATTGATACCATTGAGTGGCTGGAGAAGTTGCTGACTTCAGGTAATAAAACCATTTTATTGGTAACGCACGACAGGTATTTCCTGGATAATGTTTGTAATACAATTGTTGAACTTGACCGCGGAAAGATCTACAACTATAATGGCAACTATGCTTTTTTCCTGGAAAAGAAATCTGAACGCGAAGCATCTGATGAGAGTACTTTTCAGAAAAACAAAAACTTGCTGAAGAAAGAACTGGAATGGATGAGACGCATGCCTCAGGCCCGAGGTACAAAATCTCAGTCGAGAATTAATGCGTATTATGACCTTGATGAAAAGACAAAATCCAGATCGGATAACCAAACGGTTACCTTGAATATGAAAATGTCCCGTCAGGGAAACAAGATTTTAGAGCTTGATCATATTGGACAAACCTTTGGAGAAAAGAAAATCATCAATGATTTCTCTTATACTTTCAAACGTGGAGATCGTATTGGTTTAGCCGGTAAAAACGGTACTGGAAAGTCTACCTTCCTGAACTTGATTACCGGAAACCTGCATCCTGAAACAGGGAAGGTTGATACTGGTGATACTACCATTTATGGTTATTACAAACAGGGAGGTCTTGCTTTCAACGGTAAGGAAAGGGTGATTGATATTGTGAAATCTGATGCGGAATATATCAAGATGGCTGACGGTTCTACTATCTCTGCCTCTCAATTACTGACTTTGTTTTTATTCCCGCCTAAGAAACAACATGGCATGGTAGAGAAATTAAGTGGTGGTGAGAAGAAGCGTTTACACCTGATGAAGGTGCTGATGATGAACCCGAACTTTTTAATTCTGGATGAGCCTACCAATGATTTGGATATCGATACGTTAAATGTATTAGAAGAATTTTTGGAAAACTTCCCGGGTGTATTGATGCTGGTTTCTCACGATAGGTATCTATTGGATAAAATGAGCGAGCAGCTATTTATCATGGAAGGCAATGGTATCGTTAACATTTACAATGGTAATTATTCTGAATACAGGTTAAGCCTGGAGGCAGAAAAAAATAAAGAAAGCAAACCGGTTAAAGCAGCCCCGACTGTTCAAGCTGCTGCAAGCACCACCAAAAAACTAAGCTATAAAGAGCAAAAGGAATTGGACGATGCGGAGAGTAGAATTGCTGAATTAGAAGAAAAGATTGTTGCCTTAACCACTTCCCTTTTGAGCATTGACAGTACCGACTATATAAAGATGCAGGAAGTAAATTCAGTTATTGAAAGCCATCAAAAGGAATTGGATGCAGTTACTGAAAGATGGCTAGAACTATCAGAAAAAACGAACTAAGATGAAAAGCTCGGATATCATTGCTACCGTAGGTGTTGGTTTATTATTAATAGCCTTCTTTCTACAAACACTTAAGGTGATTAAATTTGACAGTAAAACTTACATTTTACTGAATTTATTTGGAGCAGCGATAGCGGGTTATTCTTCGTGGATGATTAACTTTATTCCATTCGTCATATTAGAAGCTGTGTGGGTAGTAGTTGCAATTTTAAGCCTACTCCGCAATGTAAAAAGTAAACGTTCCACGTGAAACATATAACCCTTCTAGAGGGAAAATTAAGACCATGTTCCACGTGGAACATTAAATAAAGAAAATAAAATGTTTAAAGAATATGATGTCATTGTTGTAGGTGCGGGACATGCAGGATGTGAGGCTGCTGCAGCGGCTGCAAACCTGGGCTCCTCGGTTTTGCTGATTACCATGAACATGGAAACCATTGCCCAAATGAGCTGCAACCCTGCGATGGGTGGTGTTGCCAAAGGACAGATAGTCCGGGAAATTGATGCCATGGGTGGATACTCAGGAATTATTGCCGATAAGACCACTTTACAGTTTAGAATGTTAAACCTTTCTAAAGGTCCGGCAATGTGGAGCCCTCGTGCACAGAACGACAGAAAACGTTTTGCAGAAGAGTGGCGCCTGGCTTTAGAGCGTACGCCAAATGTAGATTTTTGGCAAGAAATGGTGAGCAGTCTTTTGATTAAAAATAATACGGTTGTAGGTGTAAAAACTTCACTTGGTATCGAGATCAAAGGAAAATCTGTGGTGTTAACCAATGGAACTTTTTTAAATGGCTTGATCCATATTGGAGAAAAGAAATTTGGTGGAGGCCGTACAGGTGAAAAAGCTGCTACTGGTTTAACAGAGCAATTGAAAGAATTAGGCTTTGATGCGGGTAGAATGAAAACTGGCACCCCACCCCGCGTGGATGGCAGGTCGTTGAATTATTCTTTAATGGAAGAACAATGGGGTGATGAAAATCCGGGAAGATTCTCTTACACCAATGTAGAAAGACCAACCGAACAACGCTGCTGCTGGATTACTTATACCAATAGCAATGTTCATGAAACCTTAAAAGAAGGCTTTGAAAGGTCTCCTATGTTTACCGGTAGAATCAAAGGTTTAGGTCCGCGTTACTGCCCTTCTATTGAAGATAAAATTAACCGCTTCGCCGAGCGTGAAAGACACCAGATTTTTGTAGAACCCGAAGGATGGAATACTTGCGAGATCTATGTTAACGGATTCTCTACTTCTCTTCCTGAAGATGTACAATATAAAGCATTGATTCAAATTCCTGGATTTGAAAATGCCAAAATGTTCAGACCGGGTTATGCCATCGAGTACGATTATTTTCCACC